>NZ_JANION010000233.1:0-31826 GCF_024610815.1 Mixta sp. | reverse complement strand
TAAATCAATTTTATTTCTAAACGTCGCTGACGCACAATACGCCCATCGATATTTAACCAGGTTTTAACAATGGGCATTTTTCGTCTCGATCCAATGATGGTTAAGCTGCTGATTGTGTTGCTGCTGGCGACGTTCTTACCGGCGAAAGGCGGCTTTGTCCCCTTTTTCGACTGGCTGACCACCGCCGCTATCGCCCTGCTGTTCTTTATGCATGGCGCCAAGCTGTCGCGTGAAAAAATCATCGCTGGCAGCAGCCACTGGCGGCTGCATCTGTGGATTATGTTCAGCACCTTCGTGCTGTTCCCGATACTGGGGCTGCTGCTGGCCTGGTGGCATCCGGTTGACGTCAGCGCGGAAATCTATACCGGCTTTGTGTACCTCTGTATTTTGCCCGCGACCGTCCAGTCCGCCATCGCCTTCACCTCCATGGCAGGCGGCAACGTGGCGGCGGCGGTATGCAGCGCCTCCGCCTCCAGTCTGCTTGGCGTCTTTATCTCGCCGCTGCTGGTGAATCTGGTGATGAATATTCACAGCGATATGCCAGGCAACGGACTGGAACAGGTAGGCCGCATTATGCTGCAACTGCTGGTGCCGTTTGTGCTGGGGCATCTGTCGCGCCGCTGGATCGGCGGTTGGGTGGAGCGCCATCGCAGCCTGATCGGCAAAACGGATCAGACATCTATCCTGTTGGTAGTCTATTCGGCGTTTAGCGAAGCGGTAGTAAATGGCATCTGGCATCGGGTAGGCGTGATGACGTTGGTCTGGATTTTGGCGGGCAGCGTGCTGTTGCTGTTTATCGTTTTGCTGATCAACCTGCTGGCGGCGCGCCTGTTCGGCTTTAACCGCGCCGATGAGATCACCATCCTGTTCTGCGGCTCGAAGAAAAGCCTGGCAAACGGCGTGCCGATGGCCAACATTCTGTTTCCTGCCGCCTCGGTGGGGATTATCGTGCTGCCGCTGATGATATTTCATCAGGTTCAGCTAATGGTCTGCTCGTTTATCGCGCAGCGCTATAAGAAGAAGAACGATGCGGCGCTCAAAGCCAGCGCGCCGCAGGGGAAAGCGATTGTAGAGTCGCAGAAGTAAGAATGCGGGCGCCGTCAACGACGGCGCCCGTTAAAGATCGCGCTTGAGCGGCTTCACCAGCCCTTCCAGCCCTTCGATTTTAATCGCCAGCGTCAGCTGCATCAGCTCGCCCAGATGTCCCGCCGGAAATTCGCCCTTGCGGGCGAACCACAGCAGATACGGCTCCGGCAGATCGATCAATACGCGTCCCTGATACTTACCGAACGGCATCACCGTATTAGCGATCTCCACCAGCTGCTGTTTATCCATGCGGGTTATCCAGCAAACGGATCATCTCCGCCTCATCAATGACCTCAATGCCCAGCTCCTGCGCCTTCGCCAGCTTGGAGCCTGCCGCTTCGCCAGCGATGACGAGGTCAGTTTTCTTCGATACGCTGCCGCTGACCTTCGCGCCCAGCGCCGTGAGCCGCTCTTTGGCGTCGTCGCGCGACATGATGCTCAGCGAGCCGGTCAGCACGACGGTTTTACCGGCGAACGGGCTGTCCAGCTCCTCAGCATTAATGACCGTCACCGCCGGCCAGTGGATGCCGATATCCTCTACCAGCTGGCGGATAACTTCGCGATTGCTCTCTTCTTCCATAAAGTTGCGCACGTGCGCCGCCACCACTTTACCGACATCCGGCACCGCGATCAGCGCATCCAGATCGGCATCCATGATCTTCTCCAGCGAGCCAAAATGGTTCGCCAGATTAACGGCGGTCGCCTCGCCCACTTCGCGAATACCCAGCGCGTAGAGGAAGCGCGGCAGCGTTGTCGCCTTCGCTTTATTTAGCGCATCCACGACGTTCTGCGCCGATTTCGGCCCCATGCGATCCAGGCCGGTCAGCAGCCCGGCGCTCAGACGGAACAGATCGGCAGGGGTTTTGACATACTCTTTTTCCACCAGCTGGTCGATGATCTTATCGCCCATGCCTTCGACGTCCATCGCGCGCCGCGAAACGAAATGCTTCAACGCCTCTTTACGCTGGGCGCCGCAGATCAGGCCGCCGGTACAGCGCGTGACCGCCTCGCCTTCCACACGCTCGACATCCGAGCCGCAGACCGGACAATGGGCAGGAAACACCACTTCCCGCGTATCGCTGCCGCGTTCGGTTTCGACAACGTTCACCACCTGCGGGATAACATCGCCCGCCCGGCGAATAACGACGCGATCGCCAATACGCAGGCCGAGACGCGCGATTTCGTCGGCGTTGTGCAGCGTGGCGTTGCTGACCATCACGCCCGCGACCTGAACCGGCTCCAGACGCGCGACCGGCGTAATAGCGCCGGTGCGTCCGACCTGAAACTCCACGTCGCGCACGGTCGTCAGCTGCTCCTGCGCCGGGAATTTAAAGGCAATCGCCCAGCGCGGCGCGCGTGCGACGAAGCCCAGCCGATCCTGCAACGCCTGCGAATCGACTTTGATCACTACGCCGTCGATATCGAAGCCGAGCTGCGGCCTGTCACGCTCTACCTGATGATAAAACGCCAGCACCTCTTCCGCGCTGTGGCTGAGGCGAATGCGATCGCTGACCGGAATCCCCCAGGCTTTAAACTGTTGCAGACGTTCCCAGTGGCTGTGGGGCAATTCGCCGCCCTCGACCAGCCCAAAACCGTAGCAGAAGAAGGTCAGCGGACGTTTGGCGGTGACGCGCGGATCGAGCTGGCGCAGCGAACCGGCGGCGGCGTTGCGCGGGTTGGCGAACACTTTACCGCCAGTGCGGCGCGCCTCTTCATTCAGCTTTTCAAAGCCTGCCTGATTCATAAACACTTCGCCGCGCACTTCCAGCCGCGCCGGAATGTTATCGCCCTTCAGACGCAGCGGAATGGCGCGAATGGTGCGCACATTGGCGGTAATGTTTTCGCCGGTCGTGCCGTCGCCGCGCGTGGCGGCGCGTACCAACAGGCCATCTTCATAGAGCAGGCTGACGGCCAGGCCGTCCAGCTTCAGTTCGCAGCAGAAGGTGATCTCATCGCTGCTTTTCAGGCGATCCTGAACGCGCTTGTTGAAGGCGAGATAGCCCGCCTCGTCGAAAACGTTATCCAGCGACAGCATAGGCACTTCATGACGCACCTGCTCAAACGCCGTCAGCGGCGCCGCGCCCACGCGCTGCGTCGGCGAATCGGGCGTAATCAGGTCGGGATGCTGTTCTTCCAGCGCACGCAGTTCGCGCATCAGGCGATCGTACTCCGCGTCGGGAATTTCCGGCGCGTCCATGACGTGATACAAATATTCATGATGACGAAGCGTGGTTCGCAACTCGGTGATTTTGTCTTGTACGGATTCCATAACGCACCATCAGAGAAAGAAAACCCCCGGCAAGCGGGGGTTCAGGGAACGCAGTATAAACTGGGCTGTCAGGCGTTGGCGTCGATAACGTCGCGGATACGCGCCTTGTAGGTTTCCAGTTTCTGCGGCGTCATCATGCGACGCTCATCGTCCAGCACGACGCCGCCGACATCATCGGCGATACGCTGCGCGGACTGCAGCATCAGCTTAAAGTTTTGATTCGGATCGCCATAGGATGGCACCATCATAAAGATCGATACGCCAGGCGTGGTGAAGTCGGTCATCGCATCCGGGTTGAAGGAGCCGGGCTTCACCATATTGGCCAGGCTGAACAGCACCGGGCCGCTTCCCGCCGGGCTTAAATGGCGATGGAAAATGTTCATCTCGCCGAACTGGAAGCCCGCCTGCAGAATGCCCTGCAACAGGCTTTCGCCGTTCAGCTCGCCGCCGGCGTGCGCGGCGACGTGTAACACCAGTACGGTCTCTTTGCGGCGCGCGACTTCACGCGGCTGTTCCGGCTCGCTCGGCGTCGAGGCGACGGGCGCTTCCGCTTCGGTATGGACGCGCGGCGCGTCATGTTCATCTTCCTCATCCTGCCACTGCGGCGCCTCATCAGGCTCTGGCATGGCTGGCTGACGCGGCGCTTCAGGTTGACGCGCTGGCGTTGACTGCTGTTGCGGACGCGGCGCTATCGGCGCCTGACGTTCGCTCTGCGGCGCAATCTCATCATCCACCTCGGCGAACGCGTCGCTGTCGAGCAGCGGATCGCGCTCCGGGCGCGGCGCGACGGGCACCGCGTTGCGGGCTGGTTGAGGTTGCGGCTTACGCGGCGCAGGACGTGGTGCAGGCTCTTCGTCATCTACAGCAAAGCCATCAAAAGAGGGTTCGTTATGTGAAGGTTTGGCGCTCGAGCGACGCGCACGCGCTTCGCCTGCCCCGCTGGTTTCATCCCCGGTCAGGCTCTCTTCATCATCCTGTTTTAAACGCTTGTGCGGGCGATCGCGAAACACAGATGAGCGCTCTTTACGGCTGGTCCACAGACCATGAAGCAGCAGCGCTATTATGGCGATCGCGCCAACAACGATTAATATCAGACGCAAATCCTGCATCATTGTATTCTCTGTTGTTCCAATACCTTGCCACCACGGCAAACTTTATCCTCTAACTGTATTTGTCCCGCTAAACAAGTGCAAGTCTGCGCCGTCTTTTCTGACAAATAAGATAGAGCCACCCCGCTTTTTTGCTGTTTTTTCAGTCAAAAGACAACTGGTAAGCGCCAAAACTCAGGTTATGATAGCCTGGCCTGACCAACAGAGGAGAAAAACTGTCGATGGTTACGCGTTCCCCCGCTTCTTATAACGGCATTCATTACTTTGCGCAGGGCTGGAAATTGATCCGTCTGCCGGGCATTCGCCGCTTCGTCGTTATTCCGCTGCTGGTTAATATTGTGCTGCTCGGCGGCGCGTTTATCTGGCTCTTTCGCAGCCTTAATCACTGGATCCCGCAGCTGATGGCGCACGTGCCTGACTGGCTTCAGTGGCTCAGCTATCTGCTCTGGCCGCTGACGGTCATCTCTATTGTGTTGGTGTTCAGCTATTTCTTTTCCACCATCGCCAACTGGATCGCCGCCCCCTTCTGCGGCCTGCTGGCGGAGCAGCTGGAAGGCAGGCTGACCGGCCAGCCGTTGCCTGACAGCGGCTGGCTGGCGGTGATAAAGGATATCCCGCGCATTATGAAGCGGGAATGGCAAAAACTGGCCTGGTATCTGCCACGGGCGGCCGGTCTGCTGCTGCTTTACTTTATTCCCGGCTTCGGGCAGACGGTGGCGCCGGTGCTGTGGTTCCTGTTCAGCGCCTGGATGCTCTCCATTCAGTATTGCGACTACCCATTCGACAACCATAAGGTCAGCTTTCAGAAAATGCGCAGCGCGCTGCGTCAGCATAAAACCGATAATATGCAGTTCGGCGCGCTGGTCAGCCTGTTTACTATGATTCCGCTGCTCAATCTGGCGATTATGCCGGTCGCTGTCTGCGGCGCGACGGCGATGTGGGTGGATCGCTACCGCGCTCAGCTGGGCCATCCCAGCCTGCGATCCGTTGAAGCCGCGCGGATCGGCGAAAGGCGTTAAAGCCTGTAGCGCGACGCCATGATGTTGCGCTGCGGCCCTTTCCTGCGGCCTTATGCCATTCAGCAAGGGCTTATTTCGGCTAAACATATACATATACTATTTCCTTCCTTCCTTGCGAAACTGGAAAAGGTATGCTTTCACGGTTCCCTGAAATTCATACAGTTAAGGACGGGCTATGAGCAAGATTTACGAAGACAATTCTCTGACAATCGGTCATACGCCGCTGGTTCGTCTGAACCGCATCGGCAACGGACGCATTCTGGCGAAGGTGGAATCCCGTAACCCGAGCTTCAGCGTCAAATGCCGTATCGGTGCCAATATGATTTGGGACGCAGAAAAGCGCGGCATTCTGAAGCCGGGCATTGAACTGGTGGAGCCGACCAGCGGCAACACCGGCATCGCGCTGGCCTATGTCGCCGCCGCGCGCGGTTATAAGCTGACGCTGACCATGCCTGAAACCATGTCCGTCGAACGTCGCAAGCTGTTAAAAGCGCTGGGCGCCAACCTGGTGTTGACCGAAGGCGCGAAAGGCATGAAAGGCGCTATCGCTAAAGCGGAAGAGATTGTTGCCAGCGATCCTGATAAATTTTTGATGTTGCAGCAGTTCAGCAATCCGGCCAACCCGGAAATTCATGAAAAAACCACCGGCCCGGAAATCTGGGAAGATACCGACGGCGAAGTAGACGTCTTTATCTCCGGCGTCGGCACCGGCGGCACCCTGACCGGCGTCTCGCGCTACATCAAAAATACCAAAGGCAAAAAAGAACTGATCAGCGTGGCGGTAGAACCGACGGACTCGCCGGTTATCGCCCAGACGCTGGCGGGACAAGAAGTGAAACCGGGCCCGCATAAGATTCAGGGCATCGGCGCCGGCTTTATTCCCGGCAACCTCGACCTGAGCCTGGTGGACCGCGTGGTCGCCATCACCAATGAAGAGGCGATCTCAACCGCCCGCCGCCTGATGGATGAGGAAGGCATTCTGGCCGGTATCTCTTCCGGCGCAGCGGTCGCGGCCGCGCTGAAGTTGCAGGAAGAGGAAGCTTTCGCCAATAAAAATATCGTCGTGATCCTGCCCTCCTCCGGCGAACGCTACCTTAGCACGGCGCTGTTCGCCGATCTCTTTACGGAAAAAGAGCTGCAATAGTAGTGCCAGAATTATATCACTGGTGAAAAAAGCACCCCGCAGGGTGCTTTTTTGTGGCCCGCGTCAAAATTTTACCACCCCGAACATTGATTCACTTCGGTAGCTCTGGTATTTAAGCTGGCAATTATTTCGAACCGCAAAATTAATCGCCGCTTGAACTGGATCAAGCTGAATCGATTTACTGATTTGGCGGAATCGCGCAACACGCGGCATAATGAGGAGTAGAGCAGCGAAGCGAAAATTGCCGTTTTTTGCCCCGTCGGCTCTCATACCTTAATTGCGCATTTTTTGGTGAGTTCTGTACTCGAACCAGCGCGACCTTCACCGGCTAAAGTTTAACCGCCAGGCTAGACTTTAGAGACAAAACACCAAACCTAATTAAGTTGGGGAAACATAATGTTCCAGCAAGAAGTTACCATCACCGCACCTAATGGCCTGCATACTCGTCCGGCTGCTCAGTTTGTTAAAGAAGCTAAAGCCTTTGCCTCTGAAATCACCGTGACCTCCAATGGCAAATCCGCCAGTGCGAAAAGCCTGTTCAAACTGCAGACGCTGGGTTTGACTCAGGGCACCGTGGTGACGTTGTCTGCTGAAGGCGAAGATGAGCAGCAGGCCGTTGAGCATCTGGTCAAACTGATGGCTGAGCTCGAGTAATCGTCAGCCGCCGAAAAAACCGTTTCATCAGGCAACTGAGTGCAAACATATTGATCGCGGACATCATGTCCGCGTTGTTGCATCCGTAAAGTACGGTTCCGCCGGATTCTGGCACCTCGTTCCGCCTGGTAGGCATCGTTATAAAAAGGTAGGGTTATGATTTCAGGAATTTTAGCATCACCGGGTATCGCTTTCGGCAAGGCACTTTTGCTGAAGGAAGATGAAATCGTTATCAACCGGAAGAAAATTTCTGCCGATCAGGTTGATCAGGAAGTCGCGCGCTTTATCGAAGGCCGCCGCAAAGCCGCCGAACAGCTCGAAGCCATTAAAATCAAAGCGGGCGAAACCTTCGGCGAAGAAAAAGAAGCGATCTTCGAAGGCCACATCATGCTGCTGGAAGATGAAGAGCTTGAGCAAGAGATCATCAGCCTGATTAAAGATGAGCTGGCTTCCGCCGACGCGGCGACCCACAGCGTGATCGAAGGCCAGGCGAAAGCGCTGGAAGAGCTGGACGACGAATACCTGAAAGAGCGCGCCGCCGACGTGCGCGACATCGGCAAACGTCTGCTGCAGAACATCCTCGGCCTGCATATCGTCGATCTGAGCGCGATCAAAGACGAAGTGGTGCTGGTAGCGAAAGATCTGACGCCGTCAGAAACTGCGCAGCTGAACCTGAAAAAAGTGCTGGGCTTTATCACTGACCTGGGCGGCCGCACCTCGCATACCTCTATCATGGCTCGTTCACTTGAGCTGCCTGCTATTGTCGGCACCGGTGATGTCACCAGTCGCGTTAAAAACGATGATTATGTGATTCTGGATGGCGTTAACAACAAGGTCTACGTTAACCCGACTGCTGAAGTCATCGAAGAGCTGAAAGCGGTACAGCATCAATACCTGAGCGAGAAAAACGAACTCGCCAAGCTGAAAGATCTGCCGGCGATCACGCTGGACGGACATCAGGTTGAAGTGGGCGCCAACATCGGCACCGTCCGCGACATTCCGGGCGCCGAGCGCAACGGCGCTGAGTGCGTCGGCCTCTACCGCACCGAATTCCTGTTTATGGACCGCGATGCGCTGCCGACCGAAGAAGAGCAGTTCCAGGCTTACAAAGCCGTCGCGGAAGCGATGGGTTCCCAGGCGGTTATCGTCCGCACCATGGACATCGGCGGCGATAAAGACCTGCCATACATGAACCTGCCGAAAGAAGAGAACCCGTTCCTCGGCTGGCGCGCTATCCGCATCGCTATGGATCGCAAAGAGATTCTGCACGCGCAGCTGCGCGCCATCCTGCGCGCTTCCGCGTTCGGCAAGCTGCGCATCATGTTCCCGATGATCATCTCCGTTGAGGAAGTACGCTTCCTGAAAGCGGAGCTGGAGATGCTGAAAGCCCAGCTGCGCGAAGAAGGCAAAGCCTTCGACGAGGCGATCGAAGTGGGCATTATGGTGGAAACACCCGCTTCAGCGGTTATCGCACGTCATCTGGCGAAAGAAGTCGACTTCTTTAGTATTGGGACAAACGACCTGACGCAGTATACTCTGGCGGTGGATCGTGGTAACGAGCTGATTTCCCACCTTTATAACCCAATGACGCCGTCGGTTCTCGGCCTGATCAAGCAGGTTATCGATGCTTCTCACGCTGAAGGCAAGTGGACCGGCATGTGTGGTGAGCTGGCAGGTGATGAACGTGCTACACTACTGTTATTGGGAATGGGGCTGGATGAATTCAGCATGAGTGCCATTTCTATCCCGCGCATCAAGAAGATCATTCGCAACACGAACTTCGAAGATGCGAAGGCATTAGCAGAGCAGGCTCTGGCTCAACCGACCGCGGAAGAGTTGATGAACCTGGTCAACAAGTTCATTAAAGAAAAAACACTCTGCTGATTCCGCGATACGCTGGCCCAACATTACTGCTTAGGAGAAGATCATGGGTTTTTTTTCCAAACTTTTTGGCGATAAAACAGAAAGCGCATCTGGCACCATCGAGATCGTCGCCCCGCTGTCTGGTGAGATCGTAAATATCGAAGACGTGCCAGACGTTGTATTTGCGGAGAAAATTGTTGGTGATGGCATCGCTATCAAACCGGCAGGCAATAAAATGGTTGCTCCGGTTGATGGCACCATCGGCAAGATCTTCGAAACCAACCATGCATTCTCTATCGAATCTGATAGCGGCATTGAGCTGTTCGTTCACTTCGGTATCGATACCGTGGAGCTGAAAGGCGAAGGCTTTAAACGCATCGCGGAAGAAGGCCAGAAAGTGAAGAAAGGCGACGTCGTGATTGAGTTTGATCTGCCGCTGCTGGAAGAGAAAGCCAAATCGACGCTGACCCCGGTCGTGATCTCTAATATGGATGAGATCAAAGAGCTGACCAAGCTCACCGGTCAGGTAACCGTAGGCGAAACGCCGGTTATCCGCATCAAAAAATAAGGGTTAGCAAGATGCATAAAACGGCGCCGAAAGGCGCCGTTTTTTTGCCTGCCGTTTAGCGGCTACCAACCCTGCCAGTGCGGCAGCCGAATCGTCATTTCCAGCCCGCCGTTACGCCCGTTCGCCGCCTGCACTTCGCCATGATGCGCCAGCACCACCTTGCGCACGATCGATAGCCCCAGCCCGTAGCCTTTGCCCTGCAACGGCGAATTAACGCGCACAAAGGGGTCGAAAATGCTGGAAAGTTTGTCGGCGTCCACGCCAGGCCCGCTGTCGCTGACGCAGATGACGAGCCAGCCGTTATCAGATCGCAGGCTAATTTTGACTTCCTGCCCCTGGAGTGAATAGCGCAGCGCGTTGCGCACCACATTCTCCACCGCGCGCCGCACCAGCTCGGCGTTGCCCTTCATCGTATAGTCCGCCGCCTGCTCTGCCTCCAGCGTAATGGTTACGCCAGGCAGCTGCGCCTCGTAGCGCGCATCGTTGACCACCGTCTCCAGCAGGCCGCAAAGATCGAAATATTGCTCGTCGGGCATCTTTTCATTTTCGGCGCGCGACAGCGTCAACAGCTCGCCAATCATCTTGTCCAGCCTCTGCGCCTCTTCATCAATACGATCGAGCGAGGCGTTAACCGACTCCGGCGTCTGTCGCGCCAGTCCGGTCGCCAGCTGCAGGCGCGCCAGCGGTGAGCGCAGCTCGTGGGAAATATCGTGCAGCAGCTCCTCGCGCGCCTTTACCAGCACCGCCAGACGCTCCACCATCGCATCGAAATCGCGCGCCACCATCGACAGCTCATCGTGACGACGGCGCATTTGCGGCCAAAGCCGCACGGAGAGATCGCCGTTCGAGACGCGCGTAAAGCCCAGCCTGAGCTGGCGCATCGGCCGCGTCAGGTTCCACGCCAGCAGCGAGCTGAACAGCAATCCCGTCAGGCCGGCAAACCAGAAGATCGGCTCCGGGATATTAAGGATTTTACGCGGCGGGCCGCCCATTTGACTGTCTTCGCGCAGCCCTTTTACATCGTAGCGCAGCTGATACTGTTGACCATCCGCGCCGGTCACCCACTCCACCACCTGATCGGGATAGCCACGATTCTGCGGCGCGGAAAGCTGCTGACGCGGTACTTCCTGCGGCGGGGAAGGCATCGGCGTTACGGAGAAGAAGCGACGATCGCCGGGCGACCAGTCCGACATCATATTATCCAGCGCTGGCAGGCCGCCATGCTGTAACACCGATACGGCGGAGGCCATCTGCAAATTGACGATGCGTCGCGTCGCGATATATTCCGGCGGCTCGCGGTGCTTGCCATACAGGGTAAAGCCCAGCCACAGCAGCTGGCTGATAAGGAAAAACACCAGCCAGAAGCCAAACAGAATTTTCCAGAACAGGCGACCGCGGAAACGGCTTTTCATCGAATGCGGTAGCCGATGCTGCGCACGGTTTCGATATTAATCGTGTCGCCGGCCAGGCCCGCCAGCTTCTGACGGATGTTGCTGATATGCACGTCGACGCTGCGATCGTAAGCCTCGCGCGGACGCCCCAGCCCCTTTTCTGATAGTTCGTCTTTCGTCACTACGCGGTCGGGCGAACGCAGCAGCAGGTCGAGCAGATTGAATTCCGAAGCGGTAAGATCGAACGGCCTGTTTTTCCATTCGCTGATGCGCGTCGCCGGGTTCAGCGACAGATCGCGCCAGCGCACGACTTCTTTTTTCTCCTGTAACGCAGGCTGCTCGTCGAAGCGGCGCAGCACCGCACGCAGGCGCGCCACCAGCTCTCGCGGATAGCACGGCTTCGGCACGTAATCATCAGCGCCCATCTCCAGGCCAATTACCCGATCGATATTGTCCCCTTTCGCGGTCAGCATAATGATCGGAATGCGGCTGCTTTGCCGCACCTGACGCAGCACGTCCGTCCCGCTCATATCGGGCAGCATAATATCGAGGATGACCGCCTGGAATTCGCCGGACAGCGCGCCGTCGATGCCCGCCTGGCCGGTCAGCACCAGCGAGGCGTCGAAGCCTTCGCCAATCAAATATTCGCTGAGCATGGTGCCCAGCTCAAGGTCGTCGTCAACTAACAGAATCTTCATGCGTCTACTCTCACAAACGGTTGGCGCTATTTTGACCTTAAGCGGAAAGATGCGCAGCAGGATTTACTGAATCCTTACAGATATTCGCGCCATATTAAGCTGTCGTTTCACTTTATTGTGGCAGGCTTTTACGTTATACCAGTGCTTTCTTCGTACCAGGGATGTTTGCCATGGCATTACGCCGCACCTTATTCAGCCGTAAAGGACTTTTGCTGCTGGTTTTGTTGATTGTAGCTGCTGTTGTCGTCTGGGCGCTGCTGCGTCCGAAACAGGGACCGGCAGCGTTTCTCACCGCAACCGTAGAACAGCGCCCGTTACAGCAGGCGGTGCTGGCGGACGGCACGCTGTCGGCCAGCAAGCTGGTCAGCGTCGGCGCGCAGGCGTCCGGTCAGATCAAGCGCCTGCTGGTCGAGCTGGGCGATCAGGTCAAACAGGGGCAGCTGGTCGCGGAGATCGACAGCATGACTCAGCAGAACGCCCTGCAAAATGCGCAGGCGGCGCTAAAGAATATTGAAGCGCAGCGCGCGGTCAAAGAGGCGCAGTTGAGCAACTATCGCGCGGCCTTTGCCCGCCAGAAAGCGATGCTGACGAAAAACCTGACGCCGAAAGCGGACTATGACGACGCGCTGACGACACTGAGCGCTACCGAAGCGGAAATCCGCGCGCTGGATGCGCAAATCGTACAGGCGCAGATTGAGGTCAACACGGCGCAGGTCAATCTGGGCTATACCCGCATCGTTTCCCCTATCGACGGCACCGTGGTCTCCGTGCCGGTTGAGGAAGGCCAGACGGTTAACGCCGTACAGAGCGCGCCGACGCTGATCAAGGTAGCGAATCTCGACACCATGACGGTGAAAGCGCAGATTTCCGAAGCCGACGTGATCAACGTCCAGCCGGGCATGAAAGTCTGGTTCACCATCCTCGGCGAACCGAACCGCCGCTACGAGGCGACGCTGCGCGCCATCGAACCGGCGCCTGACTCCATCAACCAGGACAGCACCAGCAGCCTGACCAGCTCATCAAGTAGCGCCAGCGATAAAAAGGCGATCTACTATTACGGTCTGTTCGATGTGCCTAACCCGCAGCACCGCCTGCGCATCTCCATGTCGGCGGAGGTGCATATCGTGCTGGGCGAACGTCCGAATGCGCTGGTGATCCCGGCAACCGCCATCGACACTATCGACGGCAAAACGTCGGTGCAGGTGGTTGACAACCAGCAGCGCGTCACGCGACGCGAAATAAAGGTGGGCCTGAACGATAACGTGGAAGCGGAAATTATCTCCGGCCTGAAGGTGGGCGAGAAAGTCGTGCTGAGCCAGCGCGCTACGGCGGATGCGACGTCAGGCAGCCCCGATCACGGTCCAGGGCCTCGCTGATGGCGCTGCTGGAACTCCATAACATCAGCCGCTCTTTTCAGAACGGCGAACAGCAGGTGCAGGTGCTGCGCGACATCAACCTGAGCATCGATTCAGGCGAGTTCGTCGCCATCGTCGGGCAGTCCGGCTCCGGCAAATCGACGTTGATGAACATTCTCGGCTGCCTGGATAAGTCGAGCGCCGGCGAATACCGCGTTGCCGGCCGGGCGGTTTCCACGCTGGATGACGATGCGCTGGCGGCGCTGCGGCGCGAGCATTTCGGCTTTATCTTCCAGCGCTATCACCTGTTGAGCGAGCTGACGGCGCTGGGCAATGCGGAAATGCCCGCGATCTATGCCGGCCAGGCGCCGCAGGCGCGCCGTGAACGCGCCGCCGCCCTGCTCACCCGGCTCGGCCTCGGCGAGCGCCTCCACTATCGGCCCGGTCAGCTCTCCGGCGGCCAGCAGCAGCGCGTCAGTATTGCGCGCGCGCTGATGAACGGCGGCGAAGTCATTCTTGCCGATGAGCCGACCGGCGCGCTCGACAGCCACAGCGGCGAAGAGGTGATGCGCATCCTGCACGACCTGCATCAGCAAGGGCACACTATCGTTATCGTGACGCACGATATGCAAATTGCGCAGCATGCGCAGCGCATCATTGAGATCCGTGACGGGGAGATTCTCAGCGACAGCCGCCAGCAGAGCGTCGCGCCCGCCGCGCCGCGCGCGCTGACTGAGCGCGAACAGGGCAACGCCTGGCGCGCCGCGCGCGACCGGCTGACCGAAGCGTTTCGTATGGCGTTGGTTTCAATGCTGTCGCAGCGGCTGCGCACCTTTCTCACCATGCTCGGCATTATTATTGGCATCGCTTCGGTCGTGGCGGTGGTGGCGCTGGGGAAAGGGTCGCAACAGAAAATCCTGCAGGAGATCAGCGCGATGGGCACCAGCACGCTGGACATTTTCCCCGGCAACGATTTCGGCGATATGCATTCGTCGGCCATTCAGACGCTGCGCGCCAGCGATGCCGATGCGCTGGCCTATCAGCCCTATGTCCATAGCGTCACGCCGTCGCTCTCCGCCAGCACCACGCTGAAATATCGCAACCAGGCGCTTTCAGTGATGGTCAACGGCGTCGGCGAGCAGTTCTTCGCCGTGCGCGGCTATCGTCTGTCGCAGGGGATGGCGTTCGATCGTCAGGGCGTCGATCGCCTGGCGCAGGAGGCGGTGATTGATGAAAACACCCTGAAGCGTCTCTTCCCGAACGGCGAAAATCCGCTGGGCCAGGTGGTGCTCCTCGGCAATATGCCGGTGCGGATTATCGGCGTCGCCACGCGCCAGAGCAGCTTCGGCAGCGACAGCAACCTTAACCTGTGGGTGCCCTACACCACGGTAATGAAGCGCATGGTCGGACAAACCTGGCTGAGCGGCATTACCGTCAGGGTGCGCGACAACATCGATCTGTCACTGGCGGAACAGGGCGTGACGCGCCTGCTGACGCAGCGCCATAATGGCAAGGATTTCTTTATCCTCAACACCGACAGCATTCGTCAGACGATTGAAACCACCACCAATACCATGACGCTGCTGGTGGCGATGATCGCGCTGATTTCGCTGCTGGTCGGCGGCATCGGCGTGATGAATATCATGCTGGTGTCGGTCACGGAGCGCACGCGCGAGATCGGCGTGCGCATGGCGGTCGGCGCGCGCGCCAGCGATATTATGCAGCAGTTCCTGATCGAGGCGGTGCTGGTGTGTCTCACCGGCGGCATTATCGGCGTGCTGCTGTCGCTGGTGCCGGGCATTATCCTGGCGCAGACCACCAGCAGCTTCGGCATGATTTATTCACCCTTCTCAATCGTGGCGGCCTTCGTCTGCTCCAGCCTGATCGGGGTTATCTTCGGCTTTTTCCCGGCGCGACGCGCGGCACGGCTCGATCCTATTCACGCGCTGGAGCGTGAATAGCCTCAGTTGACGGCGACAGAGCCCGGATATGGAAACGGCCCCTGAAGGGGCCGTTTTTTTAATAGACGCCGGTGGAAAGGTAGCGGTCGCCGCGGTCGCAGATAATAGCAACCACCACGCTGCCCGGATTTTCCGTGGCGATGCGAATGGCGCCCGCCACCGCGCCGCCGGAGCTGACGCCGCAGAAGATGCCTTCACGCCGCGCCAGCTGCCGCATGGTCTCTTCGGCCTCCTGCTGCGCCATATCCACAATGCGATCGATCAGCTCAGGCTGGTAGATGCCCGGCATATAGGCGGCGGGCCAGCGGCGAATGCCAGGTATGCTGCTGCCCTCCTGCGGCTGTAGCCCGATAATCTGCACCTGCGGGTTTTGTTCTTTCAGATAGCGACCGACGCCGGTAATGGTACCGGTGGTGCCCATGCTGGAAACGAAATGGGTGAGGCGCCCGCGGCTTTGACGCCAGATCTCCGGGCCGGTAGTGGCGTAGTGGCCCAGCGGGTTGTCCGGGTTGTTGAACTGATCCAGCACCTTGCCTTCGCCGCGCGCTGCCATCGCCTGGGCCAGATCGCGCGCCCCTTCCATGCCCTGCTCGCGGCTGACCAGCACCAGCTCGGCGCCGTAGGCGCGCATCGCCGCCTGACGCTCCTGGCTCATATTATCCGGCATCAGCAGCTTCAGGCGATATCCCTTCATTGCGGCGATCATCGCCAGCGCAATGCCGGTATTGCCGCTGGTCGCTTCAATCAGCAGATCGCCGGGGCTGATTTCGCCGCGCTGTTCGGCGCGCTGGATCATCGACAGCGCAGCGCGATCTTTCACTGAACCGGCGGGATTATTACCCTCCAGCTTCAGCCAGATCTCGCTGCCGTTGGCGGGCGTCAGGCGCTGTAATGTAATCAACGGCGTATTGCCGATGGTGTTTTCCAGAGTGGTCACGATATTTTTCCCGGCAGGCAAAATGAAGCGGGCGGGAAAATCCCGCCCTGGCACGCTATAAGAAGTGAGAAAATATCAGGCGCTTTCGGCAAAGGCAACCGCGCGCAGCGGGGTATTGCCCTGATAAAGCCGCGCCTGTTGTAGCCCAACGTAAAGTCGCTCGCCGCGCAGCGGGGCCGTTTGCTCGCCGTCGAACACCAGGCTGAAGGGTTCCGCCTGCCAGCCGAGCGGCTGCACCACCAGCTGCCAGAAGTGACCGCGCGGGCTCAGTTCCAGGATCTGCACCGGCAGCGGAGTTTCCAGGCTGCTCTGGCGGCTGACGTCGATCTCCCACGGACGCAGAAAGAGTTCTACTGCGCCCTGCCCGGCTGGCGTATAGCCCAGCGGCCAGTGGTGCGCGCCGACATGGAACTGGGAGCCGTGAACTTCAGCATCGAAGCGGTTGACTTCGCCCAGGAACTCCAGCACAAAGCGACTGGCCGGTTCGCGCCACACTTCATCCGGCGTGCCCACCTGCTCGATATTGCCCTGGCTCATCACCACCACCCGATCGGCCACTTCCATCGCCTCTTCCTGATCGTGGGTAACGAAAACGCTGGTGAATTTCAGTTCTTCATGCAGCTGACGCAGCCAGCGGCGCAGCTCTTTACGCACCTGCGCATCGAGCGCGCCGAAGGGCTCATCCAGCAGCAAAATCTGGGGTTCCACGGCCAGCGCGCGCGCCAGCGCCACGCGCTGCTTCTGGCCGCCGGAAAGCTGGGCCGGATAGCGGTTCGCCAAATGGCCCAGCTGCACCATTTCCAGCAGCTGCGTCACCTTCTGTTTGATCGCCTGGGTTGAAGGACGTTCGCGCTTAGGCAGTACCGTCAGCCCGAAAGCGATATTGTCGAAGACCGTCATATGGCGGAACAGCGCATAATGCTGGAAAACAAAACCGACCTGACGGTCACGCGCGTGCAGTCGGGTGACATCTTTGTCATGGAAACGCAGATGTCCGCTGTTCTGATGCTCCAGCCCGGCGATAATACGCAGCAGCGTGGTTTTACCGGAGCCGGACGGCCCCAGCAACGCTACCATCTGACCAGAAGGAATATCCAGTGAGATGTCGTTAAGCACGCGCGTACGGCCAAAAGACTTGTTGATCTGATTAATCTCAATGCTCATGATTTCCCTCCTGCTGTAAACGCTTCTGCTGGTTCTCTAACCGCCATTGCAGCGCGCTTTTCAGAAACAGTGTCACTATCGCCATCAGGGTCAGCAGCGCGGCAGCGGTAAAAGCGCCGACGGTGTTGTAGTCCTGATGCAGTAATTCAACCTGCAGCGGCAGCGTATAGGTCTCGCCGCGAATCGATCCCGACACCACCGAGACCGCGCCAAATTCGCCGATGGCGCGCGCGTTAGTCAGCACCACGCCGTAGAGCAGCGCCCAGCGGATGTTGGGCAGCGTGACGCGGCGAAACATTTGCCAGCCCGACGCGCCCAGCAGCACCGCCGCTTCGTCTTCCTGGCTGCCCTGGCTGAGCATCACCGGCACCAGTTCGCGCACCACAAATGGGCAGGTCACGAAGATGGTCGCCATCACAATGCCGGGCCACGAGAACATCAGCTGAATGCTGTGCGCGTCAAGCCAGCCGCCGATGGGACCGTTAACGCCCCAGAACAGCAGATAAATCAGGCCCGCCACCACCGGCGACACCGCAAACGGGATATCGAACAGTGTCAGCAGCAGCTGGCGTCCGGGGAAGGTAAAACGCGTCACCAGCCAGGCGAGCAGCGTACCGAACACCAGATTAACCGGCACGGTAATCAGCGCCACCAGCACCGTCAGCCAGATAGCGTGCAGCATATCGGGATCGGTCAGGTTGCTCAGTGCGGCGACCACGCCCTGCGCCAGCGCCTCGGTGAAAATCGCGATCAGCGGCACTACCAGCAGCAGAAACGAGATCAGCACGCCAAGCGCGATCAGCAGCCATTTGCCCCAGTTGATACGCTGGCGCGCCACGCCGTTCAATTGTGTAACGTCAGCCATTAGTGACCTCCCAAACGACGACCAAAGCGGCTCTGCAACGTGTTAATCGCGAACAGCAGCAGCAGCGAGGCGGCGAGGATCACCGACGCGATGGCGCTGGCGGCCGGATAGTCGAACTCCTGCAGGCGAATAAAAATCATCAACGAGGTCACTTCCGTCTTCCAGGCGATATTGCCGGCGATAAAGATCACCGCGCCGAACTCGCCCAGACTGCGGGTAAAAGAGAGCGCGGTGCCCGCCAGCAGCGCTGGCGCCACTTCCGGCAGCACCACGCGACGAAAGCTTTGCCACGGCGTCGCGCCGAGGGTTTGCGCCGCCTCTTCATACTCCGGTCCCAGCTCTTCCAGCACCGGCTGGACGGTGCGCACCACAAACGGGATGCTGGTAAAGGCCATCGCCACGGCGATGCCCAGCCAGGTATAAGAAACTTTGATATCGAACTGCGCCAGCCACTGACCGTACCAGCCGTTGACCGAAAACAGCCCCGCCAGCGTCAGGCCCGCCACCGCCGTCGGCAGCGCGAACGGCAGGTCCATCAGCCCGTCGAGCAGGCTACGGCCGGGGAAACGATAGCGCGTCAAAATCCAGGCCATCAGCATGCCGAACAGAGCATTGAAGATTGACGCCACGCCCGCCGAGAGCAGCGTCACCTTATAGGCCGCTACCACCTGCGGGTTAGTAATCACTTCCCAGTACTGCGCGAGCGACATTTGCGACAGCTGCATCAGCAGGGCGCTCAGCGGCAGCAGCAGGATCAGACAGGTAAAGAACAGGCTGCTGCCGAGGCTGATGCCGAATCCCGGAAGTACGCGCTTACTACTTGCTAAGAACATTAACCACGCCCCGCCGCTAACAGCTTATCCAGCTCGCCGCCGCTGGCGAAATGGGTCTTCATCGCCTTTTCCCAGCCGCCAAAGCGATCCTCTACGCGAAACAGGTGGGTTTGCGGAAACTTCGCCTGCGCCATCAGCTGCGGGTTATTCACCCGATAATAAAATTGCGTCATGATTTTTTGCGCCGGCGGCGTATAGAGATAGTTGAGATAGGCTTTCGCCGCCTCCGTGGTCTGATTCTTCGTCACATTTTTATCCAGCCAGGCGACCGGAAATTCCGCCAAAATATCGACGTCAGGCACGATCACCTCGTAGCCCTGATCCGCATACTGCTGACGAATGGCGTTCACTTCCGACTCGAAGCTGATCAGCACGTCGCCCAGCCCGCGATCGACAAAGGTGGTGGTGGCGCCGCGACCGCCGGTATCAAATACTTCGACGTTTTTTACAAACTGCGTCATAAACTGTTCGGTTTTGGCGCGATCGCCCTGATTGGCCTGTTCCGCTGCGCCCCAGGCCGCCAGCCACGTATAGCGTCCATTACCGGAGGTTTTCGGATTCGGGAAAATCAACTTCACGTCGCTGCGCACCAGGTCGTTCCAGCTATGGATCTGCTTCGGATTGCCTTTGCGCACCAGAAACGCCATGGTGGAGTAAAAAGGTGAGCTGTGATTCGGCAGGCGCGTCTGCCAGTCAGCAGGCAGCAGCTTGCCGCGGTCGTGCAGGATCTGGACGTCGGTCACCTGGTTATAGGTCACCACATCCGCCTTCAGTCCCTGCAAAATGGCCAGCGCCTGCTTTGAGGAACCCGCGTGAGATTGACGGATAGTGAGCTTGTCGTTCGGGTGCGCGGCATCCCACTGCTGGACAAAGGGAGCGTTCAGCGCCGTAAAGAGTTCGCGCGACACGTCATAAGAGCTGTTCAACAGCTCGGTCGCCTGTGCGCTGGCGGCCAGCAGCAAGGAGAGCGCCGCGCCACTGAGAAATTTATTCGCTACTGGAAATCTCATTTCACACCCTGAGTCTTGATCCGGCTCACACCACCGTACGCTCAGTGTATTTATAACTCAGGTCAAAGCTGTAACGGTTTTATATATCTTTTGATGATTTAAAAGTCGAAAAAAGCATAAGACGGCGGGAAAGCTCAGCGGAAAAACGGCAAAGCAGACAGGCGTTAAAAAGCCCGCGCGCGGCGGGCCTGAAGGCGCGGCGTTACAGTGCCAGCAGCGTATCGACGGAAGGGGCGAACCATAAAGCGCCGCTGACCGGTTTGGTGAAGCGCAGCATAGCGTCAAATTTACCGTCGCGCTCGCCGAACATGCTCAGCAACTGCTGCTCGATATTATAGAGCGTCGCGCAGTAGGCGATGAAATAGAGCCCGTTAGTGCCGCTGGCGGTGCCGTAAGGCAGGCTCTGACGCAGGATCTTCAGCCCCTGCCCGTTCTCTTTTAAATCGACCCGGCTGACGTGCGACGTATCAGGACGCGCGTCGCCCTCCAGCTCCTCGTTGTCAAACTTGGTGCGTCCTATCATCTGTTCCTGCTTTTCCACGGGCAGGCGTTGCAGCTGCGCCAGGTTATGCTCCCAGCGCTGGGTAAAGACATAGCTGCCCCCGGCGTCGACGCCGTTAGCGATAATCGCCACCTGCTGACGCTGCTCGCCCTGCGGGTTTTCGGTGCCATCGACGAAGCCGGATAGATCGCGATCTTCTGTCCAGCGGAAACCATGCGTCTCTTCATCGATGCGCACCGCCGGGCCAAAAGCCGCCAGCGCCGCCTGCGCCAGGGTAAAATTCACATCGTGCCGCTGGGACTGAATATGCACCAGCAGATCGCGCTGGGTGGCTGGCGCCATATTTTTCCCCAGCGGCTGAAAATCTTTCAGTTCCGGCGCGCTCTGCGGCGGCTGCAAATCGCGCCACAGCGCATTGCCGAAGGCGACAACGGCGCCCAGTCCCGCATCGGGATAGCGCTGTTGCAGCTGCGTTAACTGTTGATGGAAGGTTTTGACGCCCTGGCGCACCGCATTCAGGTCGCCCTGAACTCCGGCTTCCAGCCAGATGGCAAAGCGGCTGTGCTCGATAAGGATGCCGCTCTGATGTTGAGACATGCGGGTTTACTCCGAAATGATAGTGGTCGAAACAGGGCCTATCATACCGGAAAGGGACGGCGGAAGGTGAGACCGCCGCCGCGATTGGTTAGCGCTGCCAGATAATTTTGCTGACCTGCCAGTTTTTCAGCACGTCGTCCGGCGGAATCAGCCCTTCCGGGCCCGCCCACTTGCCCTGATAGAGATAGCTAATGTGCTGGCTGTTCGGCGCCTGACACAGTACAGCAGCGGCCGCCGCCTGACAGTGACCGAACGCCTTCTGATAATGATCGCTGAAAGCGTCGCCGATGCGCGTGCCGTCGGCGCTGGCGATTTTCGCATCCGTTACGTCGATACGGCTGACGGTATCTTTACCGCTGAAGGTCAGCTTCACTTCATTATCCGTCAGCGCCTGCCAGAAGGTGACTACGCCGCCCTGCTCGCCGCGCATTCCCTGGCGCAGGCGGTAATCACCGTTCAGGCCGGCGCTGATGGCGCTCTCCCGCAGCGGCGTCGCGCCGGTAATGCCGCCGACGCCCTGCTCGGTAACGGTCAGCGACGCCCCGAACCAGTTGCCCGGCCACAGAGAGGACCAGGACCAGTCGAGCGGATTCCACCAGCTCGATTCACTGTGCTGCGTGCCGCTGCTGGCGCAGCCTGCCAGTAATAAAGTCGCGACAATAAATGCCGGGCGTAGGGATTTCATATCAACTCCTGAAGTGGTTACGCGACGTTCGCCAGTGAAGTTGGAGTCGCATACGCGCAAAAAGTTTTATTCGGCGCGATTCAGCTCTCTGTCGAAACAGGCCTTCAGGCGCGCGCTGAAAAGCAGCCAGCAGAGCGCCAGCAGATCGAACAGCGCGGGCAGCCAGAGCGCCGGCGTGGAGAAATCCCCTTCCTGGCCGCTCTGCCAGAGCGTCAGCGCCAGGCTCAGCAGCAGGCTGGCGCACAGTACCCAGCGCCAGGCATGCCAGAGCCGCGGCCAGCGCTGCCGGTAGCCGGTCAGCAGCAGCCCAAGGGCGGCGGGCACGCCCAGCCCTAAGCCGAGCCAGAAAGTATCGCTGTCGGGATAGAAGAGGGCCAGCAGATCGCTGCCCTGCTGGCGCGAGGCGCCTGCCATCACAAACAACACCCAGGTGCGCGCCTGCAACAGCAGAATAAGCCAAAAGGCCAGCGGCAGGCGCAGCTGGCCTTTATGGTCGTAATCGTCGGGCAAGAAAGGCGTCATAGATAAGCAAAGCGGCCGCAGCGCGATGGCCCGAGCCGATTAATACTCACGATCTTCAATCAGGCGTTTGCCCAGGCAGACCGCATCCTGCATGTCGTAATCCAGCTTTTCGTAAAAGCCGATCACGGCGTCATTTTCTTCGCGCACGATCAGGTTGATTTTAGGGCAGCCGCGTGCGATCAGCTTTTTCTCAAGGCGGTTGAGCAGCGCATTCGCGAAGCCGCGTCCGCGATAGTCAGGATGCACGCCCAGGTAATAGACGGAACCGCGGTGGCCGTCGTAGCCGCCCATTAAGGTGCCGACGATTTCGCCGCCGACCACCGCCACCAGAAACAGATCGGGATCGTGATTTAATTTACGTTCGATATCCATTTCCGGATCGTTCCACGGTCTTAACAGATCGCAACGTTCCCAAAGCGTAATGACTTCCTCGAAGTCTTCCTGGCGGAATGCGCGGATTTCCATGAAATTATCTCAGATGTTACTCACAATTCGTTGATTATCACGCATTCTTTTCCCGGCGCAACCCTCGCGGCGCGCCTGCCGGGAAAAAAAATCGTGCCTGCTGGGTATTTGGCTGAAATAAATAGCAAAAGCCTGAAACAGCTTCCCTGTCGAAACGCGATCGCCCGTTAGGTTATAACATCTTTTTATCTATGGACGCCGCCATGAAAAATGATCTGCCCCCCAACACACGACGCCAGCTTCTGCTTTCCGGCCTCGCCCTGGCGCTGTTGCCGACCACGCGCGCGCTGGCGAAAACCGAACGCGCCAGCCTGTCCGCCGCGCGGCCGCAACGCCCCGCCAACGGCAAAAAAATCGTGATGCTCGATCCGGGTCATGGCGGCATTGATTCCGGCGCGGTGGGTGAAGAAGGCAGTGAAGAAAAACATATCGTGCTGGAGATCGCGCATAACATCCGCCAGATCCTGAGCCAGCATAACGGCATCGAGGCGCGCCTGACGCGCGAAAGCGACCACTTCATTCCGCTGGCGCAGCGGGTAGAGATCGCTCACCAGCACGGCGCCGATCTGTTTATGTCGATTCACGCCGACGGCTTTACCAGCCCCAGCGCCAACGGCGCGTCGGTTTTCGCCCTGTCGAATCGCGGCGCCAGCAGCGCGATGGCGCGCTACCTGTCGGAAAAAGAGAACGCCGCCGATAAGGTCGGCGGCATCAAGACGCAGAGCGATAATCCCTTGCTACAGCAGGTGCTGTTCGACCTGGTGCAAACGGATACGATTAAAAACAGCCTGACGCTCGGCAGCCATATCCTCAAGCAGATCCGTCCGGTGCATCATCTGCACAGCCAGCATACCGAACAGGCCGCCTTCGCCGTGCTGAAGTCGCCGTCGATTCCCTCAGTGCTGGTAGAAACCTCTTTTATTACCAACCCGGAAGAGGAGCGGCTGTTGGGCACCACCGCCTTCCGGCAGAAAATCGCCGGCGCCATTGCCGACGGCATCGTCAGCTTTTTTAACGAATTTGACCGCCACAATCATCGCCCCGGTTAGGTATACTCCTCACACTGACGCAAAAGGGCCGCACGGCCCTTTTTTACAACACAGTGAAGCGAATATGAATGCTCCCAATATCGAACAGGTAAAAGCCTTTTTGCTGGCGCTCCAGGATGAGATCTGTCAGCAGCTGGAACTGGCGGACGGCGCCGGTCAATTCCAGGAAGACAGCTGGACGCGTCCCGGCGGCGGCGGCGGACGCAGCCGCGTGCTGCGTCAGGGCGCGGTCTTTGAACAGGCCGGGGTCAACTTCTCCCACGTCCATGGCGACCAGATGCCCGCCTCCGCCACCGCGCACCGCCCTGAGCTGGCGGGACGCAGCTTTGAGGCGCTGGGCGTTTCGCTGGTGATCCACCCGGAAAACCCTTATATCCCCACCAGCCACGCCAACGTGCGCTTTTTTATCGCGGAAAAACCGGGCGCCGATCCGGTCTGGTGGTTTGGCGGCGGCTTCGACCTGACGCCGTTCTACGGCTTTGAAGAGGATGCGATTCACTGGCATCAGACCGCTGCCGATCTCTGCCGACCGTTCGGCGCGGAGGTCTATCCGCGCTATAAAAAATGGTGCGATGACTACTTCTTCCTGAAACACCGCGGCGAACAGCGCGGCATCGGCGGCCTCTTTTTCGACGACCTGAACACCCCTGATTTCGAGCGCTGCTTCGCCTTTACTCGCGCGGTCGGCCAGGGCTTCCTGGATGGCTATCTGCCCATCGTGCAGCGTCGTAAAGGCATCCCGTGGGGCGAGCGCGAGCGTCAGTTCCAGCTCTATCGCCGCGGGCGCTACGTGGAATTTAATCTGGTATGGGATCGCGGCACGCTGTTTGGCCTGCAAACCGGCGGACGCACCGAGTCGATTTTGATGTCGATGCCGCCGCTGGTGCGCTGGGAATATGACTATCAGCCGGAGCCGGGTTCGCCGGAAGCGGCGCTCTACACTGACTTTCTGCCGGTGAAAGCGTGGCTGCAAAATTAACGCCCGAAATGAATAACGGGGCCGGTTGTCACACGGCAAAGCGTCCCTGATGACAATCCGTCCCGCGCCGCTTATGACGCGGGACGCTTTTCTCAATCTTCTGGTTACAGCGGCTGCGTCTGCGCCTCCACTACCGCCAGCGCCACCATATTGACAATGCGCCGCACCGACGAGATCGGCGTCAGCACATGCACAGGCCTGGCGATGCCCATTAGCACCGGGCCGACGGTGACGCCCTCCGAACAGGAGACGCGCAGTAGGTTGTAACTAATCCGCGCCGCCTCGACGTTAGGCATAATCAGCACGTTAGCGGAGCCTTTCAGCGGGCTGTCGGGCATCAGATCCTGACGGATGCTCTCCACCAGCGCGGCGTCGCCGTGCATCTCGCCATCGATCTCCAGTTCCGGCGCGCGCGCCTTCACCAGTTCAAGCGTGTCGCGCATTTTGCGCGCCGCCGGTGCGTCCGACGCGCCGAAACTGGAGTGCGACAGCAGCGCCACCTTCGGCTCGATGCCGAAGCGTCTCACCGTTTCCGCCGCCATAATGGTCAGCTCCGCCAGTTGCTCCGGCGACGGATCTTCGTTGACATAGGTATCGGCGATAAAGGTGTTGCCGCTCGGCAGCAGCAGCGCGTTCATCGCGCCCGCGACGTTAATGCCCGGCCGGAAGCCGAACACCCGCTCAAGGATCGTGTAGTGTTCTTTATAATCGCCGATGGTGCCGCAGATCATCGCGTCCGCCTCGCCGCGATGCACCATAATCGCGCCGATCAGCGTAGGATTGCCGATTACCGCGCGCTGCGCCTGCTCCGGCGAAACGCCGCGCCGCTTCATCATCTGGTAATACTCACTCCAGTAGGCTTTAAAACGCGGATCGGATTCATTGTTCACCACGTCGAAATCTTTGCCCGCCTCGATTTTCAGCCCCAGCTTTTGCAGGCGCATGGCGATCACATTCGGGCGGCCAATCAGGATCGGCTTCGCCAGCCCGAGCGAAACCAGCTCCTGCGTGGCGTGCAGCACGCGCGCCTCCTCCCCTTCCGCCAGCACTACCCGCTTCGGCTCTTTGCGCGCCTGAGCGAACACCGGCTTCATAAAGAGGTTGGTTTTATAGACAAACTCGGTCAGCTTTTCGCGGTAGGCATCGAAATCGGCGATAGGACGCGTCGCCACGCCCGACGCCATCGCCGCCTTCGCCACCGCCGGCGCGATCTGGACGATCAGTCGCGGGTCGAAGGGTTTGGGAATCAGATAGTCGGGGCCAAAAGAGAGTTCTTCATCGCCGTAGGCGGAGGCGACCACGTCGCTCTGCTCCGCCAGCGCCAGTTCAGCGATGGCGTGCACCGCCGCCAGCTTCATCTGTTCGTTGATCGCCGTCGCCCCGACATCCAGCGCGCCGCGGAAGATAAACGGGAAGCAGAGCACATTGTTCACCTGGTTAGGGTAATCGGAACGGCCTGTGCAGATAATCGCATCCGGGCGCACCGACTTTGCCAGCGGCGGCAGGATCTCCGGCTCCGGGTTAGCCAGCGCCAGAATCAGCGGATTGGGCGCCATGCTTTTCACCATCTCCGGCGTCAGCACCTTCGGGCCGGAACAGCCGAGGAAAATATCCGCGCCGACAATCGCCTCCGCCAGCTGACGCATGCCGTTATCGGGAATGGCGTAAGCGGCTTTGGTTTCAGCCATCTGCGCATCGCGCCCCTGCCAGATCACCCCTTTCGAATCGCAGACGATGATATTGTGTTTCTGCATCCCCAGCTCTACCAGCAGGTTCATGCAGGCGATAGCGGAAGCGCCTGCGCCGGAAACCACCAACCGCACGTCGGAAATGGTCTTTTGCACGATACGCAGACCGTTCAGCACTGCGGCGGTACAGATAATCGCGGTGCCGTGCTGGTCGTCATGGAACACCGGAATTTTCATCCGCTCGCGCAGCGCTTTTTCAATATAGAAGCACTCCGGCGCTTTGATATCCTCCAGGTTGATGCCGCCGAAGGTTGGCTCCAGCGCGGCGATCACTTCGATAAGGCGGTCGGGGTCCTGCTCGTCGACTTCAATATCAAACACGTCGATGCCGGCGAATTTTTTAAACAGTACGCCCTTGCCCTCCATTACCGGCTTGCCCGCCAGCGCGCCGATATTGCCCAGCCCCAGCACGGCGGTGCCGTTGGAGATCACGCCCACCAGATTGCCGCGCGCGGTGTACTTATGCGCGGCCAGCGGATCCTCAGCGATTTCCAGGCACGGCGCGGCCACGCCCGGCGAATAGGCCAGCGCCAGATCACGCTGCGTCGCCAGCGGTTTGGTGGGAGAGACCTGAATTTTCCCTGGCTGTGGATACTGGTGAAAATCGAGCGCGCTCTGCTTCAGTTGATCGTCCATCGGCGGTTCCTTCGATTGATAACGTGAGTAAGGCATGAGCTGAGCAGTATAGAAGCGCGCTGCTACGGAAAAACTTGAGGTGCACCAAAGAATTGCCATCGGCGCATCGGCGTCCTTCAGGCTTGCCCGGCGGCGGATACGATATTTTGCACATCTGCTATGCTTTTTAATGGTCCGCATACGCTGTGACGACCGCGCCGCCGAAAACGGCTCCGGGCGCGGCGGCGGCGCTATTTTCCGCTGGCGCGCACAAGGCGCGTTGGCCAGAGAGGCACAAGTCATCAAGTCCATGCGTTATTCACATGGCATCCTGCCTGAAGACGTCGCGGCAACGGCATGGCGTTAAGGCCGCGCGGCGGCTGGCCTGGGCCTCGCTATTGAATGAGCCCATTGCAACAATCAGAGAAAACGCATTTCCACACGGGAGCGGCTGGTGCAATGTGGGTCGTCTGTAACAAAGGACAGCGTTCACCGGGCGCGCCGCATCGCCGTCGGGAACCTCGTTTACTTTCGTATTACCCTTTGGGTATCAAGGAGATAAGAGATGAATCAGCTAGACGCACTGAAACAGTTTACGACAGTCGTGGCGGACAGCGGCGATATTGAATCGATTCGCAACTACCACCCTGAAGACGCTACCACCAACCCGTCTCTGATCCTGAAAGCCGCCGGGCTCGAATCCTACAAGCACCTGATTGACGACGCGATTGAATACGCGAAAAAACAGGGCGGCAGCAAAGAAACGCAGATCATCAACGCCAGCGATAAAGTGGCGGTTAACCTCGGCATGGAAATCCTGAAAAGCGTGCCGGGCCGTGTTTCGACCGAAGTGGATGCGCGCCTCTCCTTCGATCGTGGCATGTGTGTGACCAAAGCGGAAAAACTGGTGCGGATGTATGAGGATCACGGCATCGATCGCTCTCGCATCTTAATCAAGCTCGCCTCCACCTGGGAAGGCATTCGCGCGGCGGAAGAACTGGAAAAAAACGGCATCAACTGTAACCTGACGCTGCTGTTCTCCTTCGCCCAGGCGCGCGCCTGCGCTGAAGCGGGCGTGTTCCTGATTTCGCCGTTCGTTGGCCGCATCTATGACTGGTATAACACCCGTCAACCGATGGACCCGTACAACGTCGAGGAAGATCCGGGCGTGAAATCAGTACGCAACATCTATGACTACTATAAGTCGCACCGCTACAAAACCATCATCATGGGCGCCAGCTTCCGTAAAACCGAGCAGATCCTTGCGCTGGCAGGCTGCGACCGCCTGACCATTTCGCCGAACCTGCTACAGGAGCTGCAATCGAGCGATGCGCCGGTTGAGCGTAAGCTCACGCCGTCGACCGAAGGTTTCCACGAGCCGTCTCCGCTGACCGAAGCGGAGTTCCGCTGGGAACATAACCAGGATCCGATGGCGGTTGAGAAGCTGTCAGAAGGCATCCGCCAGTTCGCTGCCGATCAGCTGAAACTGGAAGAGACGCTGGCCGCACGGCTGTAATCGTCGCTAACGATAATGACTCAGGGGCGAATTTTTCGCCCCGTTTTCATCCCCTCTTTATCTTCTTCAAGGGAGAACAACATGTCCTCACGTAGAGAACTGGCGAATGCGATTCGTGCGCTAAGCATGGACGCGGTACAAAAAGCAAAATCGGGTCATCCGGGCGCGCCGATGGGCATGGCGGACATCGCTGAAGTGCTGTGGCGTGATTTCCTCAAGCACAATCCGACCAACCCGGCCTGGGCCGATCGCGACCGTTTTATTCTCTCTAACGGCCATGGTTCAATGCTGCTCTATAGCCTGCTGCACCTGTCCGGCTACGATCTGCCGATTGAAGAACTGAAAAACTTCCGTCAGCTGCACTCTAAAACGCCGGGTCACCCGGAAATCGGCTATACCCCAGGCGTGGAAACCACCACCGGTCCGCTGGGCCAGGGCCTGGCGAATGCTGTCGGCCTGGCGATCGCCGAGCGCACGCTGGCGGCGCAGTTCAACCGCCCTGACCACGAGATTATCGATCACAATACCTGGGTCTTTATGGGCGATGGCTGCCTGATGGAAGGCATCTCGCATGAAGTCTGCTCGCTGGCCGGCACGCTGGGCCTCGGCAAGCTGATCGGCTTCTACGATCACAACGGCATCTCCATCGATGGCGAAACCGAAGGCTGGTTCACCGACGATACCGCGAAGCGCTTTGAAGCCTATAACTGGCATGTGGTAGGCGAAATCGACGGCCACGACCCGGAAGCGATCGCCGCCGCGATCAAAGAAGCGCAGAGCGTTACCGACAAACCGTCGCTGATTATCTGCCGCACCATCATCGGCTTCGGCTCGCCGAACAAGGCGGGTAAAGAAGAAGCGCACGGCGCGCCGCTGGGCGATGATGAAATCGCGCTGACGCGCAAACAGCTGGGCTGGAACTACGGTCCGTTCGAAATCCCGCAGGAAATTTATCAGCAGTGGGATGCGAAACAGGCGGGCCAGGAACGGGAAAAAGCCTGGAATGAAAAATTCGCTGCCTATAAAGCCGCTTACCCGGAGCTGGCTGCGGAATATACGCGCCGCATGACCGGCGGCATGCCGGAAAACTGGCAGCAGGAGACCCAGAAATTTATCGAACAATTGCAGGCGAACGCCAACAAGATCGCCAGCCGCAAAGCGTCGCAGAATGCGCTGGAAGCGTACGGCAAGCTGCTGCCGGAGTTCCTTGGCGGCTCCGCCGACCTGGCGCCGAGCAACCTGACCATCTGGTCTGGTTCTAAATCGATTAAAGACGATCCGGCAGGCAACTATATTCACTACGGCGTACGCGAATTCGGCATGACCGCTATCGCCAACGGCATCGCGCATCACGGCGGCTTTGTGCCTTACACCGCCACCTTCCTGATGTTTGTGGAATATGCGCGCAACGCCGCGCGCATGGCGGCGCTGATGAAAGCGCGTCAGATTATGGTCTATACCCATGACTCTATCGGTCTGGGCGAAGACGGCCCGACGCACCAGCCGGTTGAGCAGCTCGCCAGCCTGCGTCTGACGCCGAACATGAGCACATGGCGTCCGTGCGATCAGGTTGAAACCGCGGTGGCGTGGAAGCATGCCATTGAGCGTCATAACGGCCCGACCGCGCTGATCCTGTCGCGTCAGAACCTGATGCAGCCTGAACGCACGCCGCAGCAGCTGGCTGATATTTCACGCGGCGGCTATATCTTGCGCGACAGCGAAGGCGCGCCGGAAGTGATCCTGATCGCTACCGGTTCCGAGGTCGAAATCACGCTGGGCGCGGCGGAGAAGCTGACGCGCGCGGGCCATAAAGTGCGCGTGGTGTCGATGCCGTCTACCGACCTGTTTGATAAGCAGGATGCGGCTTACCGTGAATCGGTGCTGCCTTCTACCGTCACCGCGCGCGTTGCGGTGGAAGCGGGCATCGCTGACTACTGGTATAAGTATGTCGGCCTGAACGGCGCGATCGTCGGCATGACCACCTTCGGTGAATCAGCGCCGGCGGACAAGCTGTTCGCCGAATTCGGCTTTACCGTTGAGAATATCGTCAGCCATGCGGAAGCGCTGTTGAAGCCGCACTGAGTCGGCTGCCACAGCCACACCGTTCGATAAGTAAAGAAAAAGCACGCCGCGGGCGTGCTTTTTTATTGGCCTGGCGCCTCTGCTGTTCCAGCATGCTGTCACGCCGCCTCCTTGCTAATAAAAGAGTGGATTAACTGCAATTTTTTAGCGCGCCTCTTTTTTCAACGATGCTGGCAGAATAAACGGGTGTTTTATTGATAAAAGAAAGGCTAATTATAACGTGTTATATATTCCGCTATTAATATTCGCCAACTTTATTTTTTAAATAATAATACAGCGCAACTCACATATTTATTTTTTTCATCTTCTCATCGGGATAATTTCACGCTAGCTTGCCCGACAAGGACGCTGTTTAAAAAGGAAGATAACAATGACGGATATACTGTCGCCATCAACGATGGACGCACCGCGCCTGCTGTTTGCCACGCAGCATGAAATGGATGATTACTTCGCGCCCGATATGCTGTATGGCGATCTCTCTGCGGAGGTGTTGCGTCGGCAGTATCATCTGCGCGATATTTCAACGCGCCTCAATCCCTTTACGCACCCTAACCATGAGGAAAGCGCGCGCATCCTGTTCGATGAGTTCCGCTATCTGTCAGATACGTTTTCATTTTGGGGACCTTATAAAAGCCTGGCACGAACCATGATCACCCATATGCAGGATGGTAACGGCACGGTATTCAGCGATCCACTTCTGGACCAGGCGATGAGCGAACACAGCTCGATGAAGCGAAACCTGGAATTGATGACCACTATATTCACCAAATCTTATGTCATATCAAAAGCAGGCACGGTTGGTTTCTCCTTTGAAAAAGTGACACAATTAATTACACAAACCAGACTGCCAAAATTTGATAGTTTTCAGGACAGATTTAATGGACTAGGGATTACTGTTCATGATACATGGGCGACGCATATTTACCTTGAGTCAATTTCTTTTAAAAACAACCACTACGTAGCAAGATTAAGATTCCATTTTCAGGATCACTTTGGGCTGGACACAACAGATGTAAGCAATACGTTGTATCGAAATTTCCGTATATTTCGCATTTGGTTTATCTTACAGAGATGGGAAAATTATGGCTTCCGCCCATTTATCACGGAAATAAATTCCGTAGCGGAATTCGAAGGCATTTT
>NZ_JANION010000230.1:0-17275 GCF_024610815.1 Mixta sp. | reverse complement strand
GCGTATCGTCGTCGGCCAGCAACAGCTTGCCGACGCCCGCGGCGCTCTGGCTGGCAGCAGCGGGCGTCGGCAAGCTGTTGCTGGCCGACGACGATACGCTGCATGTCAGCAACCTGCAGCGCCAAATCCTTTATCGCAGCGCGGACTGCGGGCAGGCGAAAGCGCCGCTGGCGCAGCGGCAGTTGCAGGCGCTGAATCCGCAGGTCGAAGCGATTGTTCTGCAACAGCGCATGGATGAGGCGCAGTTGCGCGAATGGGTGCCGCAGGCGGATCTGGTGCTTGACTGCAGCGACAACATGGCGACGCGTCAGGCGATTAACGCTGCCTGCGTCGCTGCGGATATCCCCCTGATCAGCGGCAGCGCCGTCGGCTTTAGCGGGCAGCTGCTGGTGATCTCGCCGCCCTGGCAAAAAGGCTGCTATCGCTGTCTCTGGCCAGATAACAGCGAACCACAGCGCAACTGCCGCACCGCTGGCGTGCTGGGTCCGGTGGTGGGCACCATCGGCACGCTGCAGGCGCTTGAAGCGCTGAAAATGCTGGCGGGGCAGACTTCCGCGCTGGATGGACAGCTGCGTCTGTTCGATGGACGTCAGCAAACCTGGCGCACCCTCAGCCTGACGCCGGATGCGCACTGTCCGGTATGCGGAGGCGCCCGATGAGGATTGTAGTAAACGATGAAACCTTGATGCTGGAAACGCCATTAACGCTCGACAGGCTGCTGGAGAAGCTCGGCTGCCATCAGCCCGGCACCGCGCTGGCGGTTAATCAGCAGATCGTTCCCCGCGCCAGCTGGCCGGACTATGCGTTACGGGATGACGATGAGGTGGTGATTTTTCAGGCGATAGCCGGAGGCTGAGATGCTACAGATAGCGGACAAACAATTTTCTTCACGACTCTTTACCGGCACCGGAAAATTCGCCACCCCGGCGCTGATGCTAGAGGCGATTCGCGCATCCGGTTCGCAGCTGGTCACCATGGCGATGAAGCGGCTTGATTTACGCGGCGGCAACGACAATATTCTGGCGCCGTTGCAGGCGTCAGGCGTACAGCTGTTGCCGAACACGTCCGGCGCCAGGACCGCCGAGGAGGCGATCTTCGCCGCGCGTCTGGCGCGCGAAGCGCTGGGCACCCACTGGCTGAAGCTGGAGATTCACCCGGACGCGCGTTATTTGCTGCCGGACGCTATCGAGACCCTGAAGGCGGCGCAGCAGCTGGTGAAAGAAGGCTTTACCGTTCTGCCCTACTGCGGCGCCGATCCGGTATTGTGCAAGCGTCTGGAGGAGGCGGGCTGCGCTGCGGTAATGCCGCTCGGCGCACCGATTGGCAGCAATCAGGGACTGAAAACCCGCGATCTGCTGGCGATTATTATTGAGCAGGCAAAGGTGCCGGTGGTAATCGACGCCGGTATCGGCGCGCCCAGCCACGCCAGCGAAGCGCTGGAAATGGGCGCGGACGCGGTGCTGGTCAATACGGCGATAGCCGTTGCGCGCGATCCGGTAGAGATGGCGCGGGCATTCCGACTTGCGGTTGAGGCAGGACGCCTGGCCTGGCGCAGCGGACTCGGTGCCAGCCAGATTCAGGCCGCGCCTTCCAGCCCGCTTACCGCCTTCCTTAGCCAGCCGGAGGAAACCAGATGAAAGATTTTACCGAGCGCTGGCGGCAGCTCGACTGGGAAGATATCCGCCTGCGCATCCACAGCAAAACCGCAGCGGACGTGCAGCAGGCGCTAAATAAGTCACGCCTGAATCGGGAAGACTTAATGGCGTTGCTCTCCCCCGCCGCCGCCGACTTTCTTGAACCGCTGGCGCAAAAGGCGCAGCGCCTGACGCGTCAGCGTTTCGGCAATACCGTCAGCTTCTATGTCCCGCTTTACCTTTCCAACCTGTGCGCCAACGACTGCACCTACTGCGGCTTCTCCATGAGCAACCGTATTAAGCGCAAGACGCTGAACGCAGAGGAGATCGAACGGGAGTGCCTGGCGATCCGCAAAATGGGATTCGATCATTTGCTTCTGGTCACCGGCGAGCATCAGACAAAGGTGGGCATCGATTACTTCCACCAGCATATTCCGGCAATCCGTAAGCATTTCAGTTCGCTGATGATGGAGGTACAGCCCTTATCGGAAGCCGAGTATGTCGGGCTGAAACAGATCGGGTTGGATGGTGTGCTGGTTTATCAGGAGACCTATCATCCAAGGGTTTATCAGCAGCACCATCTGAAAGGCAATAAACAGGATTTCTTTTTTCGTCTGGAGACGCCGGATCGTCTCGGCCGCGCCGGGATCGACAAGATCGGCCTCGGCGCGCTGATCGGCCTGTCCGACAGCTGGCGCACCGACTGCTTTATGCTGGCGGAACATCTGCTGTGGCTACAGCAGACGTGGTGGCAAAGCCGCTATTCGATCTCTTTTCCACGGCTGCGTCCCTGCGCTGGCGGCATCGAACCGGCATCACTGATGAGCGAAGCGCAGCTGGTACAGACAATTTGCGCCTTTCGCCTGTTTGCGCCTGAGGTGGAGCTTTCCCTGTCGACGCGCGAATCACCGAACTTCCGCGATCGGGTCGTGCCGCTGGCTATTAACAGCGTCAGCGCGTTTTCCAAAACGCAGCCGGGCGGCTATGCCGATCCGCAACCGGAGCTTGAACAATTTTCGCCAGACGACCATCGTACGCCGCAGGAAGTGGCCGCTGCGCTCACACAGGCAGGCTTGCAGCCGGTATGGAAAGACTGGGATAGCTGGCTGGGACGCGTCTCGCAGTAGCCGGCAACGGACCGGCGCTAATGCCGTTTATACGGAAGCCGTCACGCAACCCGATAAAGGCGCGCTGTGTTTAATGCGCCGCCTGACATACGCTGGCTTCGTCAGGCAATCCGCACCGATCGGGGCTGGCCCTGCATTGCGCCAGCCCTGCTTTTCAGCCGCTGCTTACGCGCAGCGATAAATTACGTTACCGGCCGATGGGACTATCTGTATAGCCTGGCGTCGCCCAGACCGAAGGCCAGTCACCCGGTTCGCCGCCATCGCAGCCTGGCTGGCTGTTATAGCTTATCAGGTGGAAAAGCTGGCCGTCGTAGCGCCAGGTAGCGCTTTCGCCGCAGTCTGCGATGCCTCGCCCGCGCGCCGCATGAAACAGCTGGCCGCTGTGCGGATCGTAGCTCGCCTCGGTAAACCAACTGATACTGTTGGGTTTGCCCTCGTCATCTTTTAGCGGCAACGGCAGGATCAGCTGCTCCGCCTTTGCCGGCGCCGCGCGCGGCGTGACAAACAGCACGCTGGAGGATTGGTAGGCGCCCATGCCGCAGTTAATCATTACCAGCGCATGCTGCGCATCCAGAGGCTGCGCCTCGCTGCGGGCGACGTCCTCATCGTCTGGCTCGCACTCTTCCTGTTTTAATACCTGCTGCTGGCTGGCGATAACATTTTTAACCAGCGTCTGGGCATTATTCAGCGGCACAACCGGCGGCACGGAAAGCGCAGGCGCGGCAGAGGGACGCGGCGGAACGCTGGCGGCAGGCGCTTCACCGGTTTTAAACAGCGCCGTTTGGTTATTCAGGCGCCCCTGTCGTTCATCAACAAACAGCAGGGCCGCATTCAACCCGTTCAATGAACCCGTTACGTCATCGCCGGGCGTTAAAGAAATAGTCATGGCGTTTTTCGCCGCCGCGATTAAGGCCTGGATATCGCTCAGGCTGTCGCTGTGCGCATTGGCGTAATCATTGTTTGCATCCGCGTTCGACAGCGCGATCGCATGGTCCCAGCGTTTACCGTCCAGCCAGATGCCTTCGGCTTTATCCGCATCGAAGCTCATAATATCCAGCGACGCCGTGCCATTCGGCCCCGCCTGATGACGAATAACGATACGCATATTCTCATCGGCGTTGCGAATGTCGCAGTCGTTAAGGTTATTGCAGGTGACCTGCCATTCCCTGAACAGGCGCTGCACCGGCTCATCAGCCCTCGCCGCGACGCTTTGAAAAAGCGTTATGCCCGCCACTAACAGGCTTATGGTGAAGAGATTCATGCCTGGCTTCCTTTACTGTGCTGAAAAGGGATATAAAAAAACCCTGCCGAAGCAGGGTTTATATTTTACAGCATGCCTGACGATTACTCGTCGTCGCTGCCACCAAGGCCAGCGTTCAGGAGCTCGGCCAGGCTGGCCGTCGCTTCTTCCGCGCTCACCTGAGGCGCAACGGTCGGCTCGCCAGCCGCACGGCGACGCATACGATCCTGATGGTAAGCGTAACCGGTACCGGCCGGGATCAGACGACCCACGATAACGTTCTCTTTCAGGCCGCGCAGCTCGTCGCGCTTGCCTGCTACCGCTGCTTCGGTCAGGACACGGGTGGTCTCCTGGAACGATGCCGCAGAGATGAACGATTCGGTTGCCAGAGACGCTTTGGTGATGCCCAACAGGTCGCGAGCGTATGTGGCGCCCACTTTGCCGTTGATCTCCAGATCGCGGTTGGCAATCTTCACGCGTGAGTATTCTACCTGCTCGCCTTCCAGGAACTCGGAGCTGCCCGCGCTGGAGATGGTTGCTTTACGCAGCATCTGACGCACGATAACTTCGATGTGCTTATCGTTAATCTTAACGCCCTGCAGACGGTATACGTCCTGCACTTCGTTAACGATGTAACGGGTCACAGCCTGAACGCCACGCAGACGCAGAATGTCATGCGGAGATTCTGGTCCGTCGGAGATCACGTCACCACGTTCAACGCGTTCGCCTTCAAATACGTTGAGCTGACGCCATTTCGGAATCATCTCTTCGTACGGCTCGCTGCCGTCGACCGGCGTGATCACCAGACGACGCTTGCCTTTGGTCTCTTTACCGAAGGAGACGATACCGCTAATTTCAGCCAGAATCGCAGGCTCTTTCGGACGACGCGCTTCGAACAGGTCGGCAACGCGCGGCAGACCACCGGTAATATCCTTGGTACCGCCAGATTCCTGAGGCACACGCGCCAGGGTATCACCAGAGCTGATCTTCACGCCGTCTTCCAGCTGAACAATCGCTTTGCCCGGCAGGAAGTACTGAGCCGGCATATCGGTGCCCGGGATCAGAACGTCGTCGCCGTTAGCGTCAACGATTTTCAGCGCCGGACGCAGGTCTTTACCACCAGCGGTACGCTCTGCGGTGTCCAGCACCACGAGCGAAGACAGACCGGTCAGCTCGTCAGTTTGACGGGTAATGGTCTGGCCGTCGATCATGTCGGTGAAACGGATGAAACCGCTCACTTCGGTGATAACCGGCATGGTGTGCGGATCCCAGTTCGCTACTGTTTCACCAGCATTGACCTGCTCACCGTCACCTTTCGCCATGGTCGCGCCGTAAGGCACTTTATAGCTTTCTTTGGTGCGCCCGAATTCGTCGATCATTTTCAGTTCAACGTTACGGGAAGTGATCACCAGCTTGCCAGCGGAGTTGGTTACCGACTTGGCGTTCGTCAGCTTGATGGTACCTTTGTTCTTCACCTGAATGCTGGATTCAGCAGCCGCACGCGATGCCGCACCACCGATGTGGAACGTACGCATCGTCAGCTGTGTGCCCGGCTCACCGATGGACTGCGCCGCGATAACGCCGATGGCCTCACCTTTGTTGATGATATGGCCACGCGCCAGGTCACGACCGTAGCAGTGCGCACAGACGCCGAAGTCAGTTTCACAGGCAACAACGGAACGCACTTTCACGCTGTCGACAGAGTTCTGCTCCAACACGTCACACCAGTGCTCATCGAGCAGGGTGTTGCGGGAAACCAGAATGTCCGCCGTACCCGGCTTCAGTACGTCTTCCGCCGTTACACGGCCCAGTACGCGCTCACGCAGCGGCTCTTTAACGTCGCCACCTTCGATAACCGGCGTCATGGTAATGCCTTCGAGGGTGCCGCAGTCATCTTCGGTCACCACCAGATCCTGCGCCACGTCAACCAGACGACGGGTCAGATAACCGGAGTTTGCCGTTTTCAATGCGGTATCCGCCAGACCTTTACGCGCACCGTGCGTGGAGATGAAGTACTGGAGTACGTTCAGACCTTCACGGAAGTTCGCAGTGATCGGCGTTTCGATGATGGAGCCATCCGGCTTCGCCATCAGGCCACGCATACCCGCCAGCTGACGGATCTGAGCGGCAGAACCACGCGCACCGGAGTCGGCCATCATAAAGATGCTGTTAAAGGAAACCTGTTTTTCCTCTTCGCCGTCGCGGTTGATAACCGTTTCGGTAGAGAGGTTTTCCATCATCGCCTTGGCAACACGTTCGTTGGCCGCGGCCCAGATATCGATAACTTTGTTATAGCGTTCGCCAGCGGTTACCAGACCAGACTGGAACTGCTCCTGGATCTCAGCCACTTCCGCTTCCGCTTCGGTGATGATCTCCACTTTCTTCGCCGGGATAACCATGTCGTCGATACCTACGGAAGCGCCTGAACGGGCTGCGTAGGCAAAACCGGTGTACATGGTCTGGTCAGCAAAGATAACAGTCGGTTTCAGGCCCAGAATGCGGTAACAGGTGTTCAGCATTTTGGAGATCGCCTTTTTACCCAGCGCCTGGTTGACGATGGAGTAAGGCAGACCCTGCGGCACGATCATCCACAGAATAGCGCGACCGATAGTGGTATCGATCAGGCTGGTTTTCGGGATGAATTCACCCTGCTCATTCTTTTCATATTCAGTGATACGCACTTTAACGCGCGCATGCAGCTCGGCCAGGCCGGCGCGGTAAACACGCTCAGCTTCTTTCGGGCCGGTCAGCACCATGCCTTCGCCTTTCGCGTTCACTTTGTCGCGGGTCATGTAGTACAGACCCAGAACAACGTCCTGAGACGGAACGATAATCGGCTCACCGTTCGCCGGAGACAGGATGTTGTTGGTAGACATCATCAGCGCACGCGCTTCCAGCTGGGCTTCCAGCGTCAGCGGTACGTGAACAGCCATCTGGTCACCATCGAAGTCGGCGTTATAGGCCGCACAAACCAGCGGGTGCAGCTGAATTGCTTTACCTTCGATCAGAACCGGCTCAAACGCCTGGATGCCAAGACGGTGCAGCGTCGGCGCACGGTTCAGCAGAACCGGGTGTTCGCGGATCACTTCGTCCAGGATATCCCAAACCACGGCTTCTTCACGCTCAACCATTTTCTTGGCGGCTTTGATGGTGGTCGCGAGGCCACGCAGCTCCAGCTTGCCGTAGATGAACGGTTTGAACAGTTCGAGCGCCATTTTCTTCGGCAGGCCGCACTGATGCAGACGCAGGTAAGGACCTACGGTAATAACGGAACGACCAGAGTAGTCGACGCGTTTACCCAGCAGGTTCTGACGGAAACGACCCTGCTTACCTTTAATCATGTCAGCCAGCGATTTCAGCGGACGCTTGTTGGAGCCGGTGATCGCGCGACCGCGACGACCGTTGTCCAGCAGGGCGTCTACCGCTTCCTGCAGCATACGTTTTTCGTTGCGTACGATGATGTCCGGCGCAGCCAGATCCAGCAGTCGTTTCAGACGGTTGTTACGGTTAATGACGCGACGATAGAGATCGTTCAGGTCAGAAGTCGCAAAACGACCGCCGTCCAGCGGAACCAGAGGACGCAGATCCGGCGGCAGCACAGGCAGCACGGTCAGGATCATCCACTCCGGCTTGTTGCCAGACTGTACGAAGGCTTCCAGCAGCTTGATGCGCTTGGTCAGCTTCTTACGCTTGGTCTCGGAGTTGGTTTCGTTCAGCTCTTCGCGCAGCTGCTCGCATTCCTGCTCCAGATCCATGTTTTTCAGCAGCGCCTGGATCGCTTCCGCGCCCATTTTCGCGTCGAATTCGTCGCCAAACTCTTCCAGCGCGTCGAGATACTGCTCTTCAGTCAGGATCTGGCGCTTCTCGAGGTTGGTCATGCCGCCTTCAACCACGACATAAGATTCGAAATACAGCACGCGTTCGATATCGCGCAGCGGCATATCCAGCAGCAGGCCGATACGGGACGGCAGCGATTTCAGGAACCAGATGTGCGCGGTCGGGGAAGCCAGCTCGATGTGGCCCATGCGCTCACGACGCACTTTGGTCTGGGTCACTTCAACGCCGCACTTCTCACAGATCACGCCACGGTGTTTCAGGCGCTTGTATTTGCCGCACAGGCATTCGTAATCTTTTACCGGCCCGAAAATACGGGCGCAGAACAGACCATCGCGCTCTGGCTTGAAGGTACGGTAGTTAATGGTTTCCGGCTTTTTCACTTCACCGAAAGACCAGGAACGGATCATGTCTGGCGAGGCCAGCGCAATCTTGATCGCATCAAACTCTTCGGTTTTAGTTTGCGCTTTCAGAAACTTAAGTAAGTCTTTCACGGATTAGCTCCCGTCGGAGTGAGACTTCTCAAGGGAATCCGGGCAAGCCCGGACTCCCTTGTAACCAGTACAGATGCGAATGCTACCCTGAGGGTATTACTCGTCTTCCAGCTCGATGTTGATGCCCAGCGAGCGGATCTCTTTCAACAGTACGTTGAAGGATTCCGGCATGCCCGGCTCCATCTGATGGTTGCCGTCCACGATGTTCTTATACATCTTGGTACGACCGTTGACGTCATCAGACTTAACGGTGAGCATTTCCTGCAGCGTGTATGCCGCGCCGTATGCTTCCAGCGCCCACACTTCCATCTCACCGAAGCGCTGACCACCGAACTGCGCCTTACCACCCAGCGGCTGCTGAGTAACCAGGCTGTAAGAGCCGGTAGAACGTGCGTGCATCTTGTCATCAACCAGGTGGTTGAGTTTCAGCATGTACATGTAGCCTACGGTAACCGGACGCTCGAACTGCTCGCCGGTGCGGCCGTCGAACAGGGTGATCTGACCGGAAGTCGGCAGATCGCCAAGCTGCAGCAGCTCTTTGATTTCGCTTTCTTTCGCGCCATCAAACACCGGCGTTGCGATCGGCATACCTTTTTTCAGGTTCTCGGCCAGACGCAGCACTTCGTCATCAGAGAAGGTGTTCAGATCGACACGCTGACGTACGTCAGCGCCCAGATCGTAAGCACGCTGGATGAACTCACGCAGTTTGGCGACTTCTTCCTGCTTCTTCAGCATCGCATTGATTTTGTCACCAATGCCTTTCGCCGCCATGCCCAGGTGGGTTTCCAGGATCTGACCGATGTTCATACGAGACGGTACGCCCAGCGGGTTCAGTACGATGTCTACCGGCGTGCCGTTCTCATCGTAAGGCATATCTTCGATCGGGTTGATCTTGGAGATAACACCTTTGTTCCCGTGACGACCTGCCATCTTGTCACCAGGCTGGATCTGACGTTTAACGGCCAGATACACTTTGACGATTTTCAGCACGCCCGGTGCCAGGTCGTCGCCCTGAGTGATTTTGCGGCGCTTAGCTTCGAGTTTCTTCTCAAACTCGTGCTTCAGCTCGTCGTACTGCTCGGCCAGCTGCTCCAGCTGATTCTGCTTCGCTTCGTCGGTCAGGCCCAGTTCCAGCCAGCGCTCGCGCGGCAGCTTGTCCAGTTTTTCCGCTTCCACGCCGCCGGAAACCAGCACTGCATGGATACGTGCGAACAGACCGGCTTCGAGGATCTGCAGTTCTTCAGTCAGGTCTTTCTTCGCCTGCTTCAGCTGCATCTCTTCGATTTCCAGCGCGCGCTTGTCTTTTTCCACGCCATCGCGGGTAAAGACCTGAACGTCAATAACGGTGCCGGAAACGCCATTCGGTACGCGCAGAGAAGAGTCTTTCACGTCAGACGCTTTCTCACCGAAGATCGCGCGCAGCAGTTTCTCTTCCGGCGTCAGCTGGGTTTCACCTTTCGGCGTTACCTTACCAACCAGAATGTCACCGCCGGTCACTTCCGCACCGATGTAAACGATGCCGGACTCATCCAGTTTGGAGAGCGCCGCTTCACCCACGTTCGGGATGTCAGCAGTGATCTCTTCTGGCCCCAGCTTGGTGTCACGAGACACACACGCCAGTTCCTGAATGTGGATGGTGGTGAAGCGATCTTCCTGTACAACGCGCTCGGAGACCAGAATGGAGTCTTCGAAGTTGTAGCCGTTCCACGGCATGAACGCGACGCGCATGTTCTGACCCAGCGCCAGCTCACCGAGGTCGGTGGACGGGCCATCAGCCAGCACGTCGCCGCGCTCTACCGGTTCGCCCAGAGAAACGCACGGCATCTGGTTGATGCAGGTGTTCTGGTTAGAACGGGTATATTTAGTCAGGTTGTAGATGTCGATGCCGGCTTCGCCCGGATACATCTCGTCTTCGTTAACTTTGATAACGATACGTGACGCATCAACATACTGTACGGTACCGCCACGTTTGGCTACGGCGGTTACGCCGGAGTCAACCGCTACCGCGCGCTCCATACCGGTACCAACCAGCGGCTTATCAGCACGCAGAGTCGGAACCGCCTGACGTTGCATGTTCGCACCCATCAGGGCGCGGTTAGCATCATCGTGCTCCAGGAACGGGATCAGGGACGCACCGACGGAAACCACCTGCTGGGTGGAAACGTCCATGTAGTCAACCTGATCGCGGCTGAACAGGCTCGATTCGCCTTTGCTACGGCAGGTGACCAGATCGTCAACAAAGCCGCCGTTTTCATCAAGCTGGGCGTTCGCCTGAGCGATAACGTAGTTACCCTCTTCGATAGCGGAGAGGTAATGAATTTCATCACTCACTACGCCGTCGATAACGCGACGATACGGGGTTTCCAGGAAACCGTATTCGTTCGTCTGCGCATATACGGAGAGTGAGTTGATCAGACCGATGTTCGGACCTTCAGGCGTTTCGATAGGACATACGCGACCGTAGTGAGTCGGGTGTACGTCTCGCACTTCGAAGCCTGCGCGTTCACGGGTCAAACCGCCTGGGCCAAGCGCGGAAATACGACGCTTGTGCGTAATCTCAGACAGCGGGTTGTTCTGGTCCATAAACTGAGACAGCTGGCTGGAACCGAAGAACTCTTTCACCGCCGCGGAGATCGGCTTGGCGTTGATCATATCCTGAGGCATCAGGGTATCGAGATCGCCCAAAGACAGACGCTCTTTCACCGCACGCTCAACGCGCACCAGACCGACGCGGAACTGGTTTTCCGCCATTTCGCCCACGGAACGAATACGACGGTTGCCGAGGTGGTCGATATCATCCACTTCGCCTTTGCCGTTACGGATACCGATGAGCTTCTTCATCACTTCGATGATGTCGTCTTTGCTCAGGATACCGGAACCTTCGATCTCGTCGCGGCCCAGAGAACGGTTGAACTTCATGCGGCCAACCGCAGAAAGATCGTAACGGTCTTCGGAGAAGAACAGGTTCTCGAACAGGTTTTCCGCCGCTTCGCGCGTCGGCGGCTAGCCCGGACGCATCATGCGATAGATCTCAACCAGCGCGCTCAGGCGATCGTTGGTTGGGTCAACGCGCAGCGTTTCGGAGATATACGGGCCGTGATCCAGGTCGTTGGTAAACAGCGTTTCGATACGCTTGTGACCGGCCTGGCTCAGCTTCGCCAGCAGATCCAGCGACAGCTCCATGTTCGCAGTGACGATCAGCTCGCCTGTGCCTTCGTCGACATAGTCTTTAGCAACCACTTTGCCTGCAATGTATTCCACCGGCACTTCGATATGCTGGATACCATCTTTTTCCAGCTGACGAATATGACGCGCGGTAATACGGCGGCCTTTCTCTACGTAGACCGTGCCGTTCGCTTCGATATCGAAGGAGGCGGTTTCGCCACGCAGACGCTCAGGCACCAGCTCCATCTGCAGCTTGTTGTCGCGAATTTCGAACACCACTTTTTCAAAGAACAGATCGAGAATCTGTTCAGTGGTGTAATTCAGCGCGCGCAGAATGATACTGGCCGGCAGTTTACGACGACGGTCGATACGGACGAACAGGTTGTCTTTCGGGTCAAACTCGAAATCGAGCCATGAGCCACGGTAAGGGATGATGCGTGCGTTATAGAGCACTTTACCCGAAGAGTGGGTTTTACCCTTATCGCTGTCAAAGAATACGCCAGGACTACGGTGCAGCTGAGAAACGATAACCCTTTCAGTACCGTTAATAACAAAGGTACCGTTTTCGGTCATGAGCGGAATTTCGCCCATGTATACTTCTTGTTCTTTGATGTCTTTAACGGTGCCTTCCGGCGCTTCGCGCTCGTAGATCACCAGACGCAGCTTAACGCGCAGCGGAGCTGAATACGTCACGCCACGGATCTGACATTCTTTCACATCAAAGACAGGTTCGCCTAAGCGGTAGCTGACATACTGCAGCTCAGAGTTGCCGCTATAGCTCTGGATTGGGAATACGGAACGGAATGCAGCTTCCAGACCGTATTGGCCTTCCGGATCTTGCTCGATAAACTTCTGGAACGAGTCAAGCTGGATAGAAAGGAGATAGGGTACGTCCAGAACCTGTGGACGTTTGCCAAAATCCTTACGAATGCGTTTTTTCTCGGTATAGGAGTAAACCATAGGGTTCCTCAGCTAGCTGACAAGTCGACCCACTCTGTCCGTCCTGAAGGACAGTTCATGCAACACTATTTTGTTTCTCGGAAAGTGCGGGACACCTTCCGCAATACGTCTTTCTATCACTCTTAAATCATTTCATTGCTGTTGCATGGGCAGGGAACCCTGCAGGGAAGCAGTATATTAAGGCGTCGATAGAAAAAGATATTGAAGACGCTCAATGGACAAACAGTGCGAAACCCCATTGAGGCCCTGTAGCGCAAAAAGGCTGGTGACCAAAAAGTCACCAGCCATCAGCCTAAAAGATCAGGCTGCAACCTGAAAGGTTGGCTTATTTAACTTCAACTTCAGCGCCAGCTTCTTCCAGAGATTTTTTCAGAGCTTCAGCGTCGTCTTTGCTGATGCCTTCTTTCAGCGCAGCCGGTGCAGACTCAACCAGATCTTTCGCTTCTTTCAGGCCCAGGCCAGTTGCGCCACGTACTGCTTTGATAACAGCAACTTTGTTAGCGCCAACAGCTTTCAGTACAACGTCGAACTCAGTTTTTTCTTCAACAGCTTCAGCCGGGCCAGCAGCAACAGCTACAGCAGCAGCAGCAGAAACGCCGAATTTTTCTTCCATAGCGGAAACCAGCTCAACTACTTCCATTACGGACATAGCGGCTACTGCTTCCAGAATTTGATCTTTAGTGATAGACATGACAATTGTTCCTAAGAATCAGAAAATAGTGTGTACGTAAAAGTGCGCTGTAAAGGAAGGCCTTAAGCGGCTTCTTTCGCATCGCGTACGGCAGCCAGGGTGCGGACCAGTTTGCCTGCAGCGGCTTCTTTCATGGTCGACATCAGACGTGCCAGTGCTTCTTCGTAAGTCGGCAGCGTTGCCAGACGGTCAATTTGTGCCGCCGGGATCAGCTCACCTTCAAAGGCTGCAGCTTTGACCTCGAATTTTGCATTCGCTTTCGCGAACTCTTTGAACAGACGAGCAGCAGCGCCCGGGTGTTCCATAGAGTATGCAATCAGGGTCGGACCAACAAACGTGTCTTTCAGGCACTCGAACTGAGTACCTTCAACGACGCGGCGCAGCAGGGTGTTACGAACAACACGCATGTAAACGCCAGCTTCACGACCTGCTTTACGCAGTTCAGTCATTTTATCTACGGTAACGCCACGAGAATCCGCAACCACCGCAGACAGCGCGCCTTTGGCTACTTCGCTGACTTCAGCAACAATCGCTTGTTTGTCTTGAAGATTTAATGCCATTAGCTTTTGCTCCTGGATTTTAGCCGGAGGAAAAATTCCCCCGGAACTCACTTCACTTACCGACCGAAAAGAAGGTAAGCGCTAAAACACGGTGAGCAGAATCCAGAAAAGAAAAAATATTCTTCAGGCTCTGTCACCGTCTACGCAGGACGATTAAGTTTCTTTCGAAACACCTGCGGTCTTGGACGGAGGCCTGGATAAGGCCAGGCTCCAACCGAAAATCTTTCCGCCCTCCCCTTTCTGAACCGGCATCACCGATGTCATGAAGGCTTGAGGCGGGCGTTCTGTTTAACAGAACAACGGGCGTAAGATTCTAGAGGAAACTTTCGCCCGCGTAAAGCGATTATTAATTCGCCACTGCAGTCAGACCAGTCTGGTCGATGGCAACGCCAGCGCCCATGGTGGTAGACAGGCTAACTTTCTTGATGTACACGCCTTTCGCCTGAGTCGGTTTGGCTTTTTTCAGCGCAACCAGCAGAGCTTCCAGGTTTTCTTTCAGTTTGTCAGCGTCGAAATCAACCTTACCGATAGTGGTATGGATGATGCCGTTTTTGTCGTTGCGGTAGCGAACCTGGCCAGCTTTAGCGTTTTTCACTGCTTCAGCGACGTTCGGCGTTACCGTACCCACTTTCGGGTTCGGCATCAGGCCGCGCGGGCCCAGAACCTGGCCCAGCTGGCCAACAACGCGCATTGCATCAGGAGATGCGATAACAACGTCAAAGTTCATTTCGCCTTTTTTGATTTGCTCAGCCAGATCTTCCATACCTACCAGCTCAGCGCCAGCTGCTTTAGCAGCTTCAGCGTTCGCGCCCTGGGTAAACACAGCAACGCGTACAGAGCGGCCAGTACCGTGCGGCAGCACAGTCGCGCCACGTACGTTCTGGTCTGATTTACGCGCGTCGATGCCGAGGTTAACGGCAACGTCAACGCTTTCTACAAACTTAGCGGTAGCCAGTTCTTTCAGCAGAGCAACAGCTTCGTTGATGTCGTACTGTTTGGTAGAATCAACTTTGTCACGGATCACGCGCATGCGCTTGGTCAGCTTAGCCATCTCTTAATCCTCCACTACCAGGCCCATGGAACGAGCAGTACCTTCGATAGAGCGAGTCATCGCTTCTACGTCGGAACCAGTCATGTCCGCAGCTTTGGTTTCTGCGATTTCACGTACCTGAGCACGGGTTACTTTACCGACTTTGTCTTTGTTCGGCTTGCCGGAACCAGACTTGATACCCGCCGCTTTTTTCAGCAGTACAGCTGCCGGAGGCGTTTTGGTAACGAAGGTGAAAGAACGGTCAGAATAAACGGTAATAACAACAGGAATCGGCAGACCTTTTTCCAGGCTGTCGGTTTTCGCGTTGAACGCTTTACAGAATTCCATGATGTTAACGCCCTGCTGACCCAGAGCCGGACCAACTGGCGGACTCGGGTTAGCCATACCAGCCGCAACCTGCAGCTTGACGTAGGCTTGTACTTTCTTAGCCATGATATTTCCTCTGTTGGGTATAGCGCCTGTTAAGGCTTCCCGTGATTAAACTTTCATATGCCGCCGGGGCACATAAAAACAAAAGGCGCGAAATTGTAGGGCAATTTCGCGCCTTCTGCAACCCTAAATCGGTAAAAACCGAGCGGGTAATTTAGCCTTTTTCAACCTGGCCGAAATCCAGCTCAACCGGGGTTGCGCGTCCGAAGATAGAGACAGAAACCTTCAGGCGACTCTTCTCATAATCCACTTCTTCCACGACGCCATTAAAGTCGGCAAACGGGCCGTCATTGACGCGAACCATTTCGCCCGGCTCAAACAGCGTTTTCGGACGCGGTTTGTCGCCGACCTGCTGCAGACGGTTCATGATCGCATCGACTTCTTTATCGCTAATCGGTGCCGGACGATCGGACGTACCGCCAATAAATCCCATCACGCGCGGAACGCTGCGCACCAGGTGCCAGCTTGCGTCGTTCATAACCATTTGCACCAGCACATAGCCGGGGAAGAATTTACGTTCGCTTTTGCGACGCTGGCCGCCACGAATCTCGACTACTTCTTCAGTAGGGACCATGACGTCGCCAAACAACTCTTCCATATTGTGCAATTTGATATGCTCACGCAGCGATTGTGCTACGCGCGCCTCAAAACCGGAAAACGCCTGAACGACGTACCAGCGCTTTTTTGGAGCTTCAGACATCTCAGAACCTCAGGCCAGTGATAAACGATACCAGACGGACCAGAATACCATCCAGCCCCCACAAAATCAGTGACATCACGGCGGTAACCGCGGCAACGATTAACGTGGTATGCAGCGTTTCCTGGCGCGTAGGCCAAATGACTTTGCGCACTTCGGTTCTAGCTTCGCGAGCGAAAGCCACCGTTGCTTTACCTTTCGTCGTCAACAGCGCGATGCCGCCTGCCGCCGCGATCAGTATAACAACAGCCAATGCGCGCAGCGGTAAGGTCACTTCGCGATAATAGAAGTTACCTACAATTGCCACGATCAGCAAAATGGCGACGACTACCCACTTTATCGCTTCCAGGCCGCGCCCGCTTCCTTGAGCTTCGGTATTAGCACTCATAAACCAACCTGCCACATAAATCAGAAACAATTTTGCCCCGCGCATGCGAGGCAGCCAAACCGAATGCAGCTGTTAAGGCGTAACTCGGTCGATTACGCCGTGCTACAGAGCCTGTCTCAGCAATGATTATGAGCAAAGAATCACTGATGAGCCAGGTTCTATGTTACAGCGTATAAAAAGGGCATCAAATGATGCCCTCTTCTTGTACGTTGCGTCAAATGTTATCGGCGATTAGCCCAGAACTTTAGCAACAACGCCTGCACCAACGGTACGGCCGCCTTCGCGGATTGCGAAACGCAGACCGTCGTCCATCGCGATCGGGTGGATCAGGGTAACAACCATTTTGATGTTGTCGCCCGGCATAACCATCTCAACGCCTTCCGGCAGTTCGATGGTGCCCGTTACGTCAGTCGTACGGAAGTAGAACTGAGGACGATAGCCTTTGAAGAACGGAGTGTGACGGCCGCCTTCGTCTTTGGACAGGATGTACACTTCTGATTCGAACTGGGTGTGCGGCTTGATAGAGCCCGGCTTAGCCAGAACCTGGCCACGCTCGATCTCTTCACGCTTGATGCCACGCAGCAGAACGCCGACGTTCTCACCAGCACGGCCTTCGTCCAGCAGTTTGCGGAACATTTCAACGCCGGTACAGGTAGATTTCGCGGTATCTTTGATACCCACGATTTCAACTTCTTCACCCACTTTGATGATGCCGCGCTCAACACGACCGGTCACAACGGTACCACGACCAGAGATGGAGAATACGTCTTCGATCGGCAGCAGGAACGGCTTGTCAATCGCGCGCTCTGGTTCCGGGATGTAGGTATCCAGGTGGCCAGCCAGCTCGATGATTTTCGCTTCCCACTCAGCGTCGCCTTCCAGCGCTTTCAGCGCGGAACCGCGAACGATCGGAGTGTCGTCGCCCGGGAAGTCGTACTGAGACAGCAGGTCACGCACTTCCATCTCAACCAGTTCCAGCAGCTCTTCGTCATCAACCATGTCACA
>NZ_JANION010000229.1:0-4244 GCF_024610815.1 Mixta sp. | reverse complement strand
GGTCCAATACTTACCTGAGTCGCGTTTGCACGCTAGGCCTCTCATTCGCAACGTTTTCCTGTTTTTATAATCATTTTGTTACATACGTTAATAGTAGGTAACTTATAAATGTGTATATCTCGTTAATCAATAAACATAACCGGAACAACCAGAAATACTAGATCTATTTTTATTAACATTATGTGAGACATCCAGGGCTATGTTGTTTAATAAAGAAACATCCCGCCGCAAGTTCTTACTCGGCGCTCTTGTCGCTTTGCCGTTAAGCGATATGATTTTTAAAGGACTTACCGCAGCACAGGCCGCTGAAATGGCCGCTCCAGAACTCAACGACTACCAGCCCATTTTCTTTAACGCTGAAGAATGGCAGTTTATTCTGGCCGCAACCGACCGCCTGATCCCCGCTGGCGGCAAAGGTAAAGCCCCCGGCGCGCTGGAGACCAACGTGCCGGTTTTTATCGACCAGCAGCTCCACGGCGATATGGGCGAAGAAATCTATATGCAGGGGCCGTTTAACGCCCATGCGCCTGCCACGATGGGGTATCAAATCCCCTACCGTCCGCAACAGCTCTATAAAATCGCGATTCCCTTGATTAATAAATGGAGCATTAACGCTTATCAGAAGCCTTTCCATCAGCTGACGCCGCAGGAAAAAGATCAGGTGCTGACGCATCTGCAAAAAGATGGCATCGATTTCGCCGCGCTTGGCGAAGCGAACATGAAGCCGTCGCACTTTTTCAGCCAGCTGATTTCCGATACCAAACATGGCTACCTCTCCGATCCGATGTACGGCGGCAACAAGGGCATGAAAGCCTGGATCGCCATCGGCTTTCCTGGCGCGCGCGCCAGCTTCCTGGAGTGGGTGAAACAGCACAACGTGCCTTATCCGTTAGGGCCGGTGAGTATCAAAGGCGAGCGCGCCTGACGGGCGCGAAGCAATGCGTGTTTTTGCAATATTTACAAGGTAAAGAATGGCACAGCTAAATAAGAAAGAAGTCGACGTCGTCGTGGTCGGCCTGGGTTGGGCTGGCTCGCTGATGAGCATCGAGCTGGCGATGGCGGGATTAACGGTACGGGCGTTAGAAAAAGGGCCGGAGCGTGACTACGCCGAATTCGCCTATCCGAAACCGGCCGATGAATATGCCTACGCGGTACGCAATAAAGTGATGACCACACCTGCGGAATCGGCGGTCACCGTGCGCTATAACATGGACCAGACGGCGCTGCCGACCCGCAAATGGGGCGCATTTGTGCCGGGCGGCGGCGTGGGCGGTTCAGGCCTGCACTGGACGGGCGTGCTGATCCGCCCAACGCCAACCGATTTAAAGCTCAAAACCTATGCGGACCAGGCCTATAAGCCGGGCATCCTCGCGGAAGAGATGCGCATCATGGACTTCCCGTTCACCTGGGATGAAATCGAGCCTTATTTCGATAAGTTTGAACGCATCTGCGGCCAGTCCGGCAACACCGGCAACCTACGCGGCAAAATTCTGGAAGGCGGCGATCCGTTTGAAGGTCCGCGCTCCAACCCTTATCCGCTGCCAGCGCTGGAAGATACGCTGAATAACGCGATGTTCGCCGAAGCGGCCAAAAAGCTGGGCTACCATCCGTTCCCTAACCCGTCTGCGGCGGTGTCGCGCGCCTGGACTAACCCTTACGGCAACCAGATCGCGCCCTGTAACTACTGCGGCTATTGCAGTAAATATCCCTGCCTGAACTACTCCAAAGCCTCGCCGCAGACGGCGGTGATGGATGCGCTGAAGCGCATGGACAGCTTCTCTTATGAAGTGAACGCCAACGTCCTGAAGGTAGTGCTGCACGACGATAAGAAAACGGCGAAAGGCGTGATCTACATCGACGAACAGGGTAACGAATGCTTCCAGCCGGCGAAGATCGTGGTGCTGAGCAGCTTCCAGCTCTACAACGTCCATCTGATGCTGCTTTCCGGCATTGGCAAGCCCTACAACCCGATTACCGAAGAGGGCGTGGTTGGGCGCAACTACGCTTTCCTGAGCAACGGCGGCGCGACGCTTTTCTTTAAAGATAAAAACTTCAATCCGTTCGCCACCTCCGGCCCGACCGGACAGATGTTCAACGACATCTCTCCGGGCAACTTCGACGGTCCGGGCCTGGGCTTTATCGGCGGCGCGAAGATCCACAGTTCGCAGGCGACCGGCACGCCGATCGGCACCTCGCTGCCGAAGGGCACGCCGTCATGGGGCATGGGCTGGAAAGAGGGTCTGGAGGAGTGGTACGGCCATTCCATGAAGATCAGCATCACCACCACCTGCATGTCCTACCGCGACATCTATCTGGATCTCGATCCGAACTACACCAATGAGCACGGCCAGCCGCTGCTGCGCATGACCTTCAACTGGAAACAGAACGAGCTTAAGCTTCAGCAGTACCTGAAGGGCATCGTGGGCGATATCGCGAAGGAGCTCAACCCGGACAGCATGAGCATGAGCTTTCTGCCGATGGATGCGCAATTTGATCTGACCAAGTATGTCTCCACGCATAACGTGGGCGGCGCGGTAATGGGCGACAACCCGAAAACCTCGGCGCTCAACCGCTACCTGCAAAGCTGGGATGTGCATAACGTGTTCGTGCCGGGCGGCAACGCCTTCCCGCAAAACTTCCAGGCGAACCCGACCGATACCATCGGCGCGATTACCCTGATGGCGGCACAGGCGATCAAAGAACAGTATCTGAAAAACCCCGGCCCACTGGTACAGGTATAAGCGCATGAAGCTGTTTACTCTCAGAAATTTTATCACTGGCAATGTGGTAGCGCTGGCCGCGCTGTTTTCTGTCGGCGCGCAGGCTGACGATACGGCGCAGCTGATTAAGCAGGGCGAATATCTTTCCCGCCTTGGCGACTGCATGGCGTGTCACTCGTTGCCGGGCAAGCCCGACTATGCGGGCGGCCTGGCGATCGAATCAAATCTCGGCACCATCTATTCGACCAATATCACGCCGGATAAGAAGTTCGGCATCGGCAACTACAGCGAACAGCAGTTCTCCGACGCGGTGCGCAAAGGCGTTCTGCCGGACGGCTCGCGCCTCTATCCGGCGATGCCCTACCCCGACTACGCGAAAATCAGCGACGCGGATATTCACGCGCTTTACGTCTACTTTATGCAGGGCGTGAAACCTGCCGCCGTTGCCGCGCCGGAAACCAAACTGAGCTTCCCGTTCAACCAGCGCTGGGGCATGCGTTTCTGGAACTGGGCCTTTACTTCCGATAAGCCGTTCCAGCCGATCGGCGGCGCATCGGCGGAGGTCAACCGGGGCGCTTACATTGTGGAAAGCCTGGGCCACTGCGGCAGCTGCCATACGCCGCGCAGTATCACCATGAACGAGAAGGCGCTCGACAGCAGCGAATCTGCGTTCCTGGCGGGCGGCGACCTGAACGGCTGGCCGGTGCCTTCCCTGCGCGGCATGCCGCGCTGGAGCGAGCAGGAGATTGTCGACTATCTGCAAACCGGCCGTAATGATAAAGCGTCGGTCGGCGGCGAGATGACCTCCGTGGTGGAGCACAGCTCGTCGCATATGAGCGATGCCGATCTGAAAGCGATCGCCGCTTACCTGAAATTCCTGGGAGGTAATCCCTCCCTGAGCCGACAGGACGTCCAGAAGGTGGAACAAACCGCCGCGAAGCTTACCGCTGCGAAAAACCTGACGGAAGGCGAGCGCCTCTATCTGGATAGCTGTAACGCCTGCCATTTCGTTAACGGCAAAGGCGCGCCGGGCGTCTTCCCGGAGCTGGATCAGGCCTCCATCGTCAATGCGGAAAGCCCGGTCGGTTTGATTCATACGATCCTTGCGGGCGCGCAGCAGCCTTCAACGGCGAAAGCGCCGTCCACGCTGGCGATGCCGGGCTTCGCTCATCGCCTGAGCGACGAGGAGGTGGCGAAGCTGGCCACCTTTATCCGCCAGGGCTGGAACAACAATGCGCCTGAGGTGACCAGCAAGCAGGTCAGCGAGGTGCGCCAGCATCTCAGCCACGGCAACTAACCGTTAACATTTCACTCAAGGCCGGCTATCCGGCCTTTTTTATTGTTGCTTAAACAACGCTTCTTAATGGAAGGCTGGCAGACGGCTGCCAGCATAATGATTGCTACATTAAACGGCGAAAGCAGCAGATTAATCTTATTGGCGTTTGAGGGTGATATATCATCCGCATCTTTGTTTAATAATATAAATACCTGCCACTGTTTTAATTATTCGTCTTTTTACCCGAC
>NZ_JANION010000228.1:0-40401 GCF_024610815.1 Mixta sp. | reverse complement strand
GGCGCCGTCGCTGCGGCGGCGCGCTGACTGAACCTGAACGGCCTGCGCCGTACAGGTTTTTTTCTGTTCAGGTTCCGGCATTATCGCCGGAACGGCCAGACGCCGTGTCTGGTGTAATTTGAATAAAGAGAGAAATGACGTGGCGAAGAACATCCAGGCCATCCGCGGCATGAACGACTATTTGCCGACCGACACCGTTGTCTGGCAGCGTATCGAAGGTATTCTGAAGCAGGTACTGTCCAGCTATGGCTACAGCGAAATCCGCCTGCCGGTCGTCGAGCATACGCCGCTGTTTAAGCGCGCTATCGGCGAAGTGACCGACGTGGTGGAAAAGGAGATGTATACCTTTGACGATCGCAACGGCGAAAGCCTGACGCTGCGCCCGGAAGGCACCGCGGGCTGCGTGCGCGCCGGTATCGAGCATGGTCTGCTCTATAACCAGGAGCAGCGCCTGTGGTACATGGGCCCGATGTTTCGCTACGAGCGTCCGCAGAAAGGGCGCTACCGTCAGTTCCATCAGATCGGCGCGGAAGTGTTCGGTCTGCAAGGGCCGGATATCGACGCCGAATTGATTATGATGACCGCGCGCTGGTGGAAAGCGCTCGGCATCGCCGATCATGTGAAGCTGGAGCTTAACTCCATCGGCTCGCTTGAAGCGCGCGCCAGCTACCGCGACGCGCTGGTAGCATTCCTCGAACAGCATAAAGAGACGCTGGACGAAGACTGCAAACGCCGCATGTACAGCAATCCGCTGCGCGTGCTGGACAGTAAAAACCCGGACGTGCAGGCGCTGCTGAACGACGCGCCGACGCTGGGCGATTATCTGGATGAAGAATCGCGCGCCCATTTCGACGGGCTGTGCGCGCTGCTGGATAGCGTCGGCATCGCCTACACCATCAACCAGCGCCTGGTGCGCGGTCTCGATTACTACAACCGCACCGTATTCGAATGGGTGACCACCAGCCTGGGCGCGCAGGGCACGGTATGCGCCGGCGGCCGCTATGACGGACTGGTCGAGCAGCTGGGCGGACGCGCGACGCCGGGCGTCGGTTTCGCCATGGGCATGGAGCGTCTGGTGCTGCTGGTTCAGGCGGTTAACCCCGATTTTGAACCGTCACGCATTGTTGATGTCTATGTTATCGCTTCGGGTCAGGGCGTACAGTCCGCCGCGATGCAGCTGGCGGAGCGGGTACGCGATGCGGCGCCGTCGCTAAAGCTGATGACCAATTTCGGCGGCGGCAACTTTAAGAAGCAGTTCGCGCGCGCCGACAAATGGGGCGCTCGCGTTGCGCTGGTGCTGGGCGAAGATGAAATGAACGCCGGGCAGGTAGTGGTGAAAGACCTGCGCAGCGGCGAACAACAAACGCTGGCGCAGGATGAAGTGGCTGCGGCGTTAGTGACCCTGCTGTCGTAAGATCGTCGGGCAGGAACAGTTAAGGAGAAGGATTGCGTGGAAGTTTACAGCAACGAAAACGAACAGGTGGATGCGCTCCGTCGTTTTTTTGCCAATAACGGCAAAGCATTAGCGGTCGGCGTGGTGCTGGGTATCGGCGCGCTGGTCGGCTGGCGTTACTGGAGCACTCATCAGGACAGCTCCTCGCGTGAAGTGTCGGCGCACTATCAGCAGTTGACCACCGCGCTGGACGCCAGCAAGCCGCAGACGCTGGAAGCCGTGGCGAAATTCGCTAACGAAAACAGCAATACCTATGGCGCGCTGGCCTCGCTCGACCTGGCGAAGCAGTATGTCGATAAAAACGAGCTGGCGAAAGCGGCCGGACAGCTGCAAAGCGGCATTAAAAATACGCGCGACGCCAACCTGCAGGCGGTAATGAATCTGCGCCTGGCGCGGATTCAGCTGCAACAGAAGCAGGCGGACGACGCGCTGAAAACGTTGGATAGCGTGAAGGGTGAAGGCTGGACGGCCATCGTTGCGGATATTCGTGGTGAAGCGCTGCTGAGCAAGGGCGATAAGCAGGGCGCCCGTGATGCCTGGAGCAAGGGGATCGCTTCCGAGGCGTCACCGGCGCTGAAAGAAATGATGCAGATGAAAATGAATAATTTAGGTTAAGCCATTCAAGAGAGAGCGCATGGAATTACGTAAATACCTGCTGCCAGGGCTGATTTCAGTCACTTTGCTCAGCGGTTGCTCGCTGTTCAGCGGCGAAGAAGATGTCGTCAAAATGGCCCCGTTGCCGAAAGTGGAAAACCAGTTTGAACCGCAGGAAGTGTGGAGCACCTCCGTCGGCGACGGCATTGGCGACTTCTACTCCAATCTGCATCCCGCCTGGCAGAATGACACCGTCTATGCGGCCGATCGTTTCGGCATCGTGAAGGCGCTGGACGCCAGCGACGGTAAAGAAAAATGGAAAGTTAACCTTTCCACCGATAACGGCTTTTTCTCGAAAAATACGCCAGCCCTGCTTTCCGGCGGCGTAACCGCGGCGGGCGAGCATATCTATATCGGCAGCGAGCGCGCGCAGGTTTATGCGCTGAACAGCGCCGACGGCTCTGTCGCCTGGCAGACCAAAGTGGCTGGCGAAGCGCTTTCCCGTCCGGTGGTCAGCGACGGCCTGGTGTTGATTCATACCAGCAACGGCATGTTGCAGGGGCTGGATCAGAACAGCGGCGCGGTGAAATGGACCGTTAATCTGGATATGCCAGCGCTTTCGCTGCGCGGCGAATCTGCGCCCGCCACCGCTTTCGGCGGCGCGATCGTTGGCGGCGACAATGGCCGCGTCAGCGCAGTGATTTTGAACCAGGGCCAGATTATCTGGCAGCAGCGCATCTCTCAGCCGAGCGGCGCGACCGAAATCGATCGTCTCAGCGACGTCGACACCACGCCGGTTATCGTTAACGGCGTAGTGTACGCGCTGGCCTATAACGGTAACCTGACGGCGCTGGATCTGCGTTCCGGCCAGATGTTGTGGAAACGCGAAATCGGTTCGGTGAAAGATTTCATTGTCGACGCGGGCCGCATCTATCTGATCGATCAGGATGACCGCGTGATGGCGCTGAACGCCGACGGCGGCGTCGCCATCTGGCGTCAGAGCGATCTGCTGCACCGCAACCTGACTTCACCGGTCCTTTATAACGGCTATATCGTTGTGGGCGACAGCGAAGGCTATCTGCACTGGCTGAACACCGACGACGGTCGTTTCGTCGCGCAGCAGAAAGTGGATGGCTCCGGCTTCCAGACCGAACCGGTGGTTGCCAGCGATAAGCTGCTGATCCAGGCGAAGAACGGCGAGGTTTACTCTATCGCGCGTTAATCGCCGACGGATAGCGCAGTGTTGATCAACGGCTCCTGGCTTACAGGGGCCGTTTCGTTTTTCTGACGGCGTGTTATCCTTAGCGCCTTCAGCCTGAACAGGGCGGCAGAGACCGTTTATAATTGCCTGTTCAGGCTTCTGATTTTTCGTTTCGTAATGAGGCATTATTTATGGTACCTGTGGTCGCGCTGGTTGGGCGTCCTAACGTGGGCAAATCCACCCTGTTTAACCGTTTAACGCGCACCCGCGATGCGCTGGTGGCAGATTTCCCAGGTCTGACGCGCGATCGTAAATACGGGCGCGCCGAGGTGGAAGGACGGGAATTTATCGTCATCGACACCGGCGGTATTGACGGCACCGAAGATGGCGTGGAAACCCGTATGGCTGAACAGTCGCTGCTGGCGATTGAAGAGGCGGACGTCGTGCTGTTTATGGTGGATGCGCGCGCCGGGCTGATGCCTGCGGATCAGGCTATCGCCAAACATTTGCGCGCGCGTGAGAAAGCGACGTTTCTGGTGGCGAACAAAACCGACGGGCTGGACGCTGACAGCGCCGTCGTCGATTTTTACGCGCTGGGCCTGGGCGAGATTCACTCCATCGCCGCATCGCATGGCCGCGGCGTCACTTCGCTGCTGGAAACGGCGCTGTTGCCGTGGATGGACGTGGTTGCGCCTGCGGAGCCGCTGAGCGAAGAGGAAGAGAACCAGGCCTACTGGGCCGAGCTGGAAGCGAAAGAGCGCGGCGAAGATCCTGACGCGGAAGAGGAAGAGGATGATTTCGACCCCACCGGCCTGCCGGTGAAAATCGCTATCGTCGGTCGACCTAACGTCGGTAAGTCAACGCTTACCAACCGTATTCTCGGCGAAGATCGCGTAGTGGTGTACGACATGCCGGGCACCACCCGTGACAGCATCTATATTCCGATGGAGCGCGACGAGCGCGAATATATCCTGATCGATACCGCTGGCGTGCGTAAACGCGGCAAGGTCACCGATACGGTAGAAAAGTTCTCGGTAATCAAAACGCTGCAAGCGATCGAAGACGCCAACGTGGTGCTGCTGGTTATCGATGCCCGTCAGGGTATCTCCGACCAGGATCTCTCTCTGCTGGGCTTTATCCTGAATAGTGGGCGCTCACTGGTGATTGTGGTCAACAAGTGGGATGGCCTGTCGCAGGAAGTGAAGGATGAAGTCAAAGAGACCCTCGATTACCGTCTGGGCTTTATCGACTTTGCGCGCGTTCACTTTATTTCCGCGCTGCACGGCAGCGGCGTCGGCAATCTGTTTGAATCGATCAACGAAGCGTACGACTGTTCAACGCGCCGCGTCGGCACCTCAATGCTGACGCGTATCATGAACATGGCTGCGGAAGATCATCAGCCGCCTCTGGTGCGTGGTCGTCGCGTGAAGCTGAAATATGCGCACGCGGGCGGCTATAATCCGCCGATCGTGGTGATTCATGGCAACCAGGTGAAGGATCTGCCCGATTCTTACAAGCGTTACCTGATGAACTACTTCCGTCGTTCGCTGAACGTGATGGGAACGCCGATCCGCATTCAGTTTAAAGAAGGGGACAACCCCTTTGCCGGCAAACGCAACCTGCTGACGCCAAACCAGCAGCGTAAGCGTAAGCGCCTGCTTTCGCATCTGAAAAAGAACAAGCGCTAATCGAAGGGGCTGCGGAAACGCGGCCCTTTTTTATGGGCGGCGCCGAAAGATGACCTGGCGCAGGATTCACCGTTCGCATCGGTTTATGATATTCGCATTGCAGCGGTCGACCGCCGCCGCGTTTATTCAGGAGGCTATCATGGCGAAATGTGAAAAATGTCAGCACCCACTAACGCTCGGCGACAGCGACTTTTTTTGTGAGCGGTGCGGCGCTCATTATGCGCGACAGGCGCAGTGTCCCGACTGCCATCAGCCATTACAGGTGCTAAAGGCCTGCGGCGCAGTTGATTACTTTTGCCAGCACGGTCACGGGCTAATATCGAAAAAGCGGGTCGAGTTCGTGCCGCTAAACTATCAGGCATAGCCTTTCACTGCTCTCTTTCTGACGTTAGCTTCAAACGCGCTTCCTTTAGCCCATCGGCGGAAGCGCGCCGATCGTTTTCTTTCACCTCCTGTCCCTGCCGGTTTGCCTCGTTAATTTTTTGCAGCAAAAGTGCGGATTTTCGCAATGTTGTTAATTTTTTGTTTAACTCATAACGTACCGATTGGTACAATCCCGGCCGTTGGTCTACCCTCTTTTTTTAGCGGCGCAGCGCGCTGGCGTTAAAAGGCAGGATGCCAATGGCGGGTGGCAAACCCGTTTCAGGTTAACTGTTTGTTATGGCTGGATAATAAAACAGGGGTGCTGGCCTGCGTTTCAGGCTGACGACTTATGACTTATTGCTAAGCCTTGGTTCCACCAGGAGAGTTTTATCATGGTTCAAACTACCACCCGGTCATCAAAAGGACTGAGTATATGGTGCATATTGCTGGGTCTGGTGCTGCTTGCTACCGGTCTGTTCTTTACGATCGGCGGCGGTAAACTCGCCATGCTCGGCGGTAGCAAGTACTTCCTGATTGCCGGAATTGTTACCATTCTGTCCGCGATTCAGTTTTTCCGCCGCAAAGCGTCGGCGGTGCTGCTGTTCGCGCTGGTCTTTATCGGCTCGCTGATCTGGGCTCCGATTGACGGCGGCTTTGAGTTCTGGCCGCTGGTGTCGCGCCTGATGGTGCCGACCGGCTTCATGATCCTCGCGCTGCTGACGCTGCCTGCGCTGCGCAAACGTGAAGACAAACCCTCGGCTGCTAAAGCGGCCTGGGGCGCCAGCGCCGTGCTTGCGGTGGCGATGGTGGCGACGCTGGTGCAGATGTTTCAGCCGCATCCTCCTGTCGCCTTTGACGGTCAGCCGCTGCCGCTGGTGCCGGTGGACAAGGCGAATGCGCAAAAAGACTGGGATAACTACGGTAATACGCCCGGCGGCAGCCGCTTTGTCGCGCTTGATCAGATTACTCGCGACAACGTTAAAGATCTGAAGGTCGCCTGGACCTTCCATACCGGCGACGTGCCGGACAGCCCGACCGGCAACGGCGCGGAAGATCAGCAGACGCCGCTGCAAATCGGCGATCGCATCTATATGTGCACCCCGCATAACAACGTGATTGCGGTTGACGCCGACAGCGGCAAACAGATCTGGAAGCGCGAAATCAACGCGCAGGCGGAAGTCTGGAACCGCTGCCGCGGCCTGGCTTATTTCGATATCAATAAGCCGCTGCCGCAGCCGACGGTGCCCGGCTCCACGCCGATTACCCCGGTCTCGTTGCCCGCGGGCGACAGCTGTCAGCGCCGCCTGCTGATGAACACCATCGACGCGCGCCTGATCGCCATCAACGCCGATAACGGCGAGCTCTGCCAGCAGTTTGGCGACAAGGGCACGGTCGATCTGAAAGCGGGCCTCGGCGACGCGCAGGATCCGAAATACCAGCTGACCTCCGCGCCGACGCTGGCGGGAACCACCGTGGTGGTAGGCGGCCGCATCGCGGATAACGTGCAGACCGATATGCCTGGCGGCGTACTGCGCGGTTTTGACGTGATCACCGGTCAGATGCGCTGGGCGTTTGACCCAGGCAATGAGAATCCCAATGCACCGCTGCAGCCGGGCCAGTCTTACGCGCGCAGCACGCCGAACTCCTGGGCGCCTATGTCCTGGGACCCGGCGATGAACACCGTGTTTATCCCGATGGGCAGCTCCTCCGTTGACCTGTGGGGCGCCAACCGCACGCCGCTGGATCACAAGTACGGCGCTTCTATCCTGGCGCTCGACGCCGCCACCGGTAAAGAGAAGTGGGTCTACCAGACGGTACATAACGATCTGTGGGATTTCGATATCCCGATGCAGCCGAGCCTGCTCGACTTCCCGCTGAAAGAGGGCGGCAGCAAACCGGCGGTGGTATTTGGCACCAAGGCCGGGCAGATTTTCGTACTGGATCGACTCACTGGCAAGCCGCTGACGGAAGTCAAAGAGCTGCCGATGAAGCAGGGCACTATCCCGAACGAGCAGTACACCAAAACGCAGCCGCACTCCACGGGCATGCCGCAAATCGGCGCGCAGACGCTGAAAGAGTCCGATATGTGGGGCGCGACGCCGTTCGATCAGCTGGTTTGCCGCATTAGCTTTAAATCGATGCGCTATGATGGATTGTTCACCGTGCCGGGCACTGACAAATCCCTCAGCTTCCCTGGCTCGCTGGGCGGCATGAACTGGGGCAGCCTCTCTACCGACCCGAATAATCATTACATTTTCGTTAATGATATGCGTCTGGGCCTGTGGGTGCAGATGATCCCTGCCAATACCGACGCTATCGCGCGCGGCAGCAACGGCGGCGAAGCGATCAATACCGGCATGGGCGCGGTTCCGTTGAAAGGCACGCCGTACGCGGTCAACAAAAACCGCTTTATGTCGCCGCTGGGCATTCCTTGTCAGGAGCCGCCGTTCGGCACGCTGTCGGCGGTCGATCTGAAAACCCAGAAAATCGTCTGGCAGGTGCCGGTCGGTACGGTGCAGGATACCGGTCCGTTCGGCATTAAGATGCGGATGAAAATGCCGATCGGCATGCCGACGCTGGGCGGTACGCTGGCGACGCAGGGCGGTCTGGTGTTTATCGCCGGAACGCAGGATTACTATCTCCGCGCCTTTGACAGCTCTACCGGCAAGGAAGTGTGGAAAGCGCGTCTGCCGGTCGGCAGTCAGGGCGGCCCGATGAGCTACGTTTCGCCGAAAACCGGCAAACAGTACATCCTGATCTCCGCAGGCGGCGCGCGTCAGTCGCCGGATCGCGGCGATTATGTGATTGCTTACGCGCTGGATGATCAGGCGGATAAGAAATAACAGAAACCTGAAAAATTAAAGGCCCCGCAAGGGGCCTTTTTTCTTACGCTATTCGCCTTCTTTCCACAGCGCTTTAAGTTCAGGCGGCGCCAGACTGTCGGGAATGACGATCACAATATCGCCAGCGTGCTGCTGCGTTTGATAGCTGATCTGGATGCGGTAGTAGTACTGGTCGCCGCGCCCGGACTGTACCGGCTTATCCGCCGGCTCCCCGAGCGGCAGGGAGTGGCGCAGGATTTCGCATACCCGCTCTTTCTGTGGGTTCGGCAACTGGCCCAGCTCGATGCGCCGCTGACCGGCTAACGTTGGGATATAAGCAAAACCGCCTTCGCGCGCCAGATCGATTACGGCGTCGTCGGTCAGTTCCGGTAACTCTTTCATGATAAAACGCCCGTTTCTTTCCATGCTTCTTCAATCGCCTGTGCCGTCGCTTTGTTAAAGCGCGTTTCGGCGTGACGGATAGTAAACTGAGCAAAGGTTTTGAAATCGGCGTCCTGCGGCAGTTCTTTATCGCACACGGTATCGTACCAGGCGCGTCCCGCCAGTTCCCAGGCATAGCCGCCCAGCGCTTTCGCCGCCAGATAAAATGCCCGATTGGGAATGCCGGAATTCAGGTGAACCCCGCCATTATCCTCACGCGTCTGAATATAGTCGCGCATATGCGCCGGTTGCGGATCTTTGCCCAGCATAGGATCATTATAGGCGGTGCCCGGCTCCGACATCGAACGCAGCCCGCGTCCGTTAATCCCCTCCGCCAGTAGCCCTTCGCCAATCAGCCAGTCGGCCTGATCCGCGGTCTGCTTGAGATGGAACTGCTTCACCAGCGAGCCGAAAACGTCAGAGAGGGATTCATTCAGCGCGCCCGCCTGTTCAAAGTAGATCAGGCCCGCTTCGGTTTCGGTCACGCCGTGCGCCAGCTCGTGCGCCACCACGTCGATAGCGATGGTGAAACGGTTGAAGATTTCGCCGTCTCCGTCGCCAAATACCATCTGCTGACCGTTCCAGAAGGCGTTCTGGTACTCCTTGCCATAGTGAACGGTGCCGCGCAGCGTCAACCCCTGGTTATCCAGCGAATTGCGCTGATACGCCTGCCAGAAGAAATCATAGGTAACGCCGAGATAGTCCCAGGCTTCTTTGGCGGCGATATCGTTGTTTTCCGGCTGACCCTCTTTACGCACCAGCGTGCCGGGCAGGCTTTCGGTGTTTTGCGCATCGTAAATTTCACGATCGACATGGCCGCCGGTGGCGTTTTTCGGCGCGGTCGGCTTCTGCCAGTTATGCGCCATCAAATGCTGAACATGGTTTAACGTGCGGCGAGCGTAATCCTGCTGATGGCCCGACCCATTATCAATAATTTTACGCAGAATATAGGGAGGAATAATGGAGCTGACGGGTTTGCGCTGCATTGTGGCTCTCCTTAGGCTGAAATAACCCTTATTGATGAAAGCGGATGCTGCTAAGTGTAGTTCAGATATTCCCAGGGTCCGACCGCGCGCCCCGATCGTTTACTTATTAAAAATGCTAATATTATGCGCGATCGTCATAGAGTTGCGGATGATGGGTGCTGAGCGCCGGTTTCATCTTATGGGCGCTAAAACGCCGCACCGATTCCCGTACCGCCAGTTTCCCCTGCAACAGTAGGTTACAGGGTGGGGCGGCAGGACGCAGCAGCCTGCGCTGCAACAGCTGAACCGCCTCGAATCCCAGTTCGTCGCGCGGCACCTGTACCGAGGTCAAGGGCACGTCGTGAATCTCCGCCAGATTTGAACTGTCGGTGCTCATTACCGATATATCGCCCGGCACCGACAGGCCGAACTTATTGATCGCCGCGACCGCGCCCATCGCCATAAAGTCGCCGCCAGCGAGAATAGCGCTCGGCCAGCGGCTGCGATCGGGCAGGGCGCTCAGCCAGCTGGTCACCGCAAGCTCCGCCTCCTCCGCGCCGAAACCAGAGGTGGTGACCAGATGCTGTCCGGCGTCAAAGGTCAAATTCTGCCGCATCCACGCCTGGCGAATGCCCGCGAGACGCAGTTCCATGGTGTTACGCCGCAGGCACTGCAAGTTAAGAATGTTGCGGTGCCCCTGCTGAAACAGCCAGCTGGCGGAAAACTCGCCGATCAGCTGATGATCGGGGGAAACGCTGTCGAGGCGCATCTCGCGGTCGCTGCAGTTAACTAATACGCAGGGCTTATTCAGATCCGCCGCCAGCGAATGGATATGCGGATCGTCGATGCCGATAATCAACGCCGCCTGGGTATGCGGATGGTTCATCTTTTCGACGAACAGCGCGCTGTCGCTGCGATCCTCCTCCAGCCCACAGGAGCTGATGCGCACCTCCCAAGGTCTGAGCGCATCGATCACGCTCTGAATCACCTTGTAGTAAAAAATGTCGGTGCGCACCGAGAAGGCGCGCGGCGGCGCGAAAATCACCAGGTTGTTCAGCATCAGTCTGCCCTGCGACAGATCCTGCAAAATACCGTGCTGGCGCGCGCAGGCCATCACCTTTTGCCGGGCGGCTTCGCTGGTGTTGGCTTTGCCCGCCAGCACGCGCGAAACAGTACTGATCGACAGCCCGGTTTGATGGGCGATCAGGGTGATTTTTAACTTTCCATTCATTTTGTGATCCCCTTCAAATCAGCTGATGAAAATTTTTTCATCAGCGTTGGTTAGCCCGCTGTTGCGCACTCAGGCCCTGTTGCTCACGACGATTTGCTTGCGAATGAAAATTTTTGCAAAAAACGCGGTTTCGCCCGGCAACGCTGCTGGCTAGTCTGCAACGGTAGCTCGGTTGGACAGACGCGACACTTCACTATGCTGATGGCTCGCCAGGGAAATCAACCGATAATCATAGGGTTAAGCGGGCAAAAGGACTATTTTGTGAAACACGTCGCATTGCACCGCTGTTGTAGCCTTCGATACCACGACTGAAGCGCCTGCGCGCACCGCACGGCAGGCGGCGATGGAGAAAACAGATGAGTATTGAAACCGAACAGGCCACCGCAACCCGTTCTGCCCGTAAATTCAAGTCGCTGCGCTGGTGGATGCTGGCGCTCTTTCTGCTCGGCATCACCATTAACTACATTACCCGCAACTCGCTGGGGATTCTGGCGCCGGAGCTCAAGGTCAGCCTGAATATGTCCACCGAGCAGTACTCCTGGGTAGTGGCGGCATTCCAGCTCGCCTATACGCTGTTTCAGCCGCTCTGCGGCTGGCTGATCGATGTGATTGGCCTGAAAACCGGCTTTATGATCTGCGCCACGCTTTGGGCGCTGGTCTGTATGCTGCACGCCGGTGCGGGAAGCTGGGTTCAGCTGGCGCTGCTGCGCTTTTTCATGGGCGGCGCTGAAGCGGCCGCCACGCCCGCCAACGCCCGTGCCATCGCCGACTGGTTTCCGAAGAAAGAGCGGCCCGTCGCCGCAGGCTGGGCCGGGGTAGGCTTCTCCGTCGGCGCGATGCTGGCGCCGCCGATTATCGTCGTCGCCCACCTGACGCTGGGCTGGCAGGGCGCCTTTCTCTTTTCCGGCGCGCTGGGGCTGGTTTGGGTGGTGCTCTGGTGGCGCTTCTACCATGCGCCGCAGCAGCATCCGAACCTCAGCCAGCAGGAACTGGATCTGATCCGGGAAGATAACGAGCCGGATCTGCCGAAGCTGCCGTTTTTCACCTCGCTGGCGCGTCTCTGCCGCGACAAGAAATTTTACGGCATCGCCATTCCCGCCTTTCTTGCCGAACCGGCCTGGGCGGTCTTCAGCTTCTGGGTGCCGCTCTATCTCGCTACCGAGCGCGGCATGGATCTCAAGCAGATCGCGCTGTTCGCCTGGCTGCCTTTCCTGGCGGCCGATATTGGCAGCGTCGCCAGCGGCTATCTCACCAACCTGTATCGCAAATGGTTCGGCTTCCAGCGCATTAATTCGGTGATCGCCAGCTCCGTTACCGGCGCGTTTCTGATGCTGTCGCTGACGCTGGTCGCCGTAACCAAAGATCCGTTTCTGGCGATTGCGCTGATCTCTATCGGCGGCTTCGGCCATCAGGTGATCTCCTGCATGCTGAGCGCGCTGGTGGTGGAGTCGTTCGATAAAAATCAGATGGCGACCGTCAACGGCATGCGCGGCTCCTGCGCCTGGATCGCCAGCTTCCTCTTTTCCCTGCTGATCGGCGCCGTTTCCGACACCATCGGCTTCGGCCCGCTGTTTGTGGCGATGGGCTTTTTCGACCTTATCGGCGCGCTGTTCCTGATTGCTCTGCTGGCCGAACGCCGCGCTAAAAAACGTTAACTGCTGGAGTGGATATGAAGACGTTAAAAAACTGGACGCTGGCGGGGAAGTACGCCGACAGGATCGAACTGCAGGTTGACGGGCGGCATCTGTTTTGCCTCTACGTGCTGGAGGAGTCGATGTTCCGCATCCTGATCAAACGCAACGGCGAGCTGGCGCTGGATCGCACCTGGAGCATCGCGCCGCAGGAAGATGTGCCCTGGGAGGGACGCGATCGCCTGAGCGTGGAGGGCTTCAGCCTGCCGGGCTATCATCTGGAAACCTACGCCGATCGGCTGATCATCAGCAGCCAGCATCTGCGCGTCACGGTGCATCAGCCGCTCTGGCTGGCGTGGGAATATCTGGATGCGGATAACCAGTGGCGTCCGCTGGCCGAAGATCGTCGCACCAGCGCCTATCTGCTGAATGCGCACGGCGACGGCGTGGCGCACTACCAGCGCCGTTTCGCCGACGATCGCTACTACGGGCTGGGGGAAAAAGCGGGCGACCTGGAGCGCAGTGGACGACGCTTTGAGATGCGCAATCTGGATGCGATGGGCTATAACGCCGCCAGCACCGATCCGCTCTACAAGCATATTCCGTTTACCATTACCCGCCGCGAGCAGGTTAGCTTCGGCCTGTTTTACGATAATCTCAGCAGCTGCTGGCTCGACCTCGGCAACGAACTGGACAACTATCATCAGCCTTACCGCCGCTATCAGGCGGAGGCGGGCGATCTCGACTACTACCTGTTTTTCGGTCCGCGCGTGCTGGACGTCACTAAAGCCTTTGTGCGGCTTACCGGAAAAACCTGTTTCGGGCCGAAGTGGAGCCTGGGCTACAGCGGCTCCACCATGCACTACACCGACGCGCCCGACGCGCAGCACCAGCTACAGCAGTTTATTCAGCTCTGCCGGCAGCACGCTATTCCCTGCGACTCTTTCCAGCTTTCTTCCGGCTACACCTCCATCGGCAATAAGCGCTACGTATTTAACTGGAACTATGAAAAAGTGCCGCAGCCGCGCCAGCTAAGCGCGGCGTTTCATGAGGCGGGACTGCGGCTGGCGGCCAATATCAAACCCTGCCTGCTACAGGATCATCCGCGTTATGAAGAAGCGGCGCGGCAGGGGCTGTTTATTCGCGATTCCGAATCGGATGCGCCGGAGCGCTCCTGCTTTTGGGACGATGAGGGATCGCACCTCGATTTTACCAATCCCGATGCGATACGCTGGTGGCAGCAGGGCGTCACCACGCAGCTGCTGGAGATGGGCATCGATGCCACCTGGAACGACAACAACGAATATGAGATCTGGGACGGCGAGGCGCGCTGTCACGGCTTCGGTCGCCCCGTGGCGATTAAGCACATTCGTCCGGTGATGCCGTTGTTGATGATGCGCGCCTCGCTGGAGGCGCAGCAGCGTTTCGCGCCGCAGCAACGGCCTTACCTGATTTCGCGCTCCGGCTGCGCCGGTATGCAGCGCTACGTACAGACCTGGAGCGGCGACAACCGCACCAGCTGGCAGACGCTGCGCTACAACACGCGCATGGGGCTGGGGATGAGCCTGTCGGGGCTGTATAACGTCGGTCACGACGTCGGCGGCTTCTCCGGCGACAGGCCGGACGCGGAGCTGTTTGCCCGCTGGGTGCAGAACGGCGTGATGCATCCGCGTTTTACCATACACTCATGGAATGACGACGGCACGGTAAACGAGCCGTGGATGTATCCCGCCGTAACGGACATCGTGCGCGAGGCGATCCGCCTGCGCTACCGTCTGCTGCCTTACTTTTACACGCTGCTGTGGCAGGCCAGCGTTGACGATGAGCCGATGCTGCGGCCCACCTTTCTTGATCATGAACATGACGCACACGCCTGGCAGGAAACGGATGATTTTCTTATCGGACGCGATCTGCTGGTGGCGAGCGTGGTGGAGCCGGGCCAGCGTCAGCGCCGGGTATGGCTGCCCGATAACGGCACAGGCTGGTACTGCTTCTGGAGCGGACAATGGTACGGCGGCGGACAGTGGATCACGCTGGATGCGCCGCTGGAGCGGCTGCCGCTGCTGGCGCGCGCCGGCGCCGGGCTGCCGATGTCGCAGCGGCTGGCGCATGTGGACGCGGCTGCGGACAATCAGCGCGAGCTGCGGCTGTTTCCGCTGTCAGCAGGAGAGAGCGAAGGAATGCTTTTCGAGGATGACGGCGAAAGCTACGGCTGGCGTGAGGGCGATGCGCTCTGGCTGCGCTGGCGAATGACCTGCGACGCGACGCGCATTACGCTGAACATAGCGCGGGAAGGGCGCTATCAGCCCGCGTGGCGGCAGTTAGAGATAGTGCTGCCATCCGGCGAACGGCGTGAATTGTGGATTAACGGCGAAGCTGCCTCAGCGTATCGACTGTAGCGTCGCAGGCTAAAAAGGCGCGCTTCAGGCGCGCCTTTTTTATGGCGTAACGGGAGGCATGCAGCTCATTGCCGACTATTGCTTTAAGATGCGGCACGGCGTTTTTTGGGCGCTTTTAGCGCGACTTTTTAGCATTATGGAAGACATTCAGCTCTGATTGCCGCCTTATGGCGAAGGCTATGTCCGCTTTTTGCGCGTTTTTTTCAGCGGCGTGATAGTTTTTACTTCGCTTTCCACCCAGCCATCCTGCAGGCGGGTTTGCAGCTTGTCGCCAGGCTGAAGCTGCCCGGCGGTTTTCAGCACCTCGCCGGTGGGCGTCTGCGTCACGCTGAAGCCGCGTGCCAACGTCGCCAGCGGGCTGACGCCTTCCAGATGTCCCGCCAGCGCGCCGAAGCGCTGTTTTTCTTCACTCAGCCGCTGCCGCATCGCCTGCGTCAGACGATATTGCCACTGCTGAAGCTGCTGCTGCGCACGGTTGATATTACGCTGCGGCTGCTGGGCCGCCAGGCGCTGCGTCAGACGATCCTGCTGGCGCGCGGCCTCGCGCAGACGCAGCTGTAACGCCTCGTCCAGCCGCCGTTGCAGACGGAACAGCGCCGTCTGCTGGCGTGCCAGCCGCAGCTGCGGATGCTGCTGCTGCAAACGGTGTTGCAGGCGGGTAAAGGTGCGCTGCTGCTGGGCCAGGTAGTAGTCCATCGCCATCTCCAGCCGCGTCTGCTGCGACTGCAGCTGGCGCAGCAGTTCCACCTGATTGCGACTGACGATCTCCGCCGCGGCGGAAGGCGTCGGCGCGCGCAGGTCGGCGACAAAATCGGCGATGGTTACGTCGGTTTCATGGCCGACGGCGCTGACGATCGGAATGCGGCTGGCGAAAATCGCCCGCGCCACCCGCTCGTCGTTAAAGCTCCATAAATCTTCCAGCGAGCCGCCGCCGCGTCCGACGATCAGCACGTCGCACTCGTTGCGCAGGTTAGCCAGCTCAATGGCGCGCGCGATGGATGCAGGGGCATCGTTGCCCTGGACCGCCGTCGGATAGATGATCACCGGCAGCGACGGATCGCGGCGATGCAGCACGCGCAGCACATCATGCAGCGCCGCGCCGGTAGCGGAAGTGATCACGCCCACCTGACGCGCTGGTTCAGGCAGCGGCTGTTTATGCTGCTGCTCAAACAGTCCTTCCGCTGCCAGCCGCTGCTTCAGCTGTTCAAACTGCTGTTGCAGCAGGCCTTCGCCCGCCGGATGCATGCTTTCGACAATCAGCTGATAGTCGCCACGCGGCTCGTAAAGCGTCACCGTGGCGCGCACCAGCACCTGCTGTCCATGCTGCGGACGGAAAGTTACGCGCCGGTTGCTGTTACGGAACATGGCGCTGCGCACCTGGGCGGTGTCATCTTTCAGCGTGAAGTACCAGTGGCCGGAAGCGGGCTGGGTAAAGTTAGAGATCTCGGCGCTGAGCCAGATCTGACCCATCTCGCCTTCCAGCAGCTGACGCACCGTGGTATTAAGGCGGCTGACGGTAAATATATTGGCGGAAGGCGGTAGCGACATGTGATGAGGATCAAATAATAAATCAGCGAGTTAATTCACCGATACTACATGCCTGAAGCAGGGGATCAAGACATTTTCTGAAAAAAAGCTGGAGGCAACCGATTACGCCCTGTATAATGCCGCGGCAATATTTTATCTGTTCTCATTCACCCCAGGTTGAGATATTGCCATGCTACGAATCGCTAAAGAAGCACTCACTTTTGACGACGTTTTGCTCGTTCCTGCTCACTCCACTGTACTGCCTAACACGGCCGACCTCAGCACCCAACTGACCAAAACCATTCGTCTGAACATTCCAATGCTCTCTGCCGCCATGGATACCGTGACCGAAGCCGGTCTGGCTATCGCGCTGGCGCAGGAAGGCGGGCTGGGCTTTATCCACAAAAATATGTCCATCGAGCGCCAGGCGGAAGAAGTGCGCAAGGTGAAAAAGCATGAAAGCGGCGTCGTGACCGATCCGCAGACCGTGCTGCCGACCACTACGCTGCGTGAAGTAAAAGAGCTGACCGAGCGCAACGGTTTCGCCGGCTATCCGGTCGTGACGGAGGATAACCAGCTGGTCGGGATTATCACCGGCCGCGACGTACGTTTCGTGACCGATCTCAACCTGCCGGTCACCGCCGTGATGACGCCAAAAGAGCGCCTGGTGACGGTTAAAGAGGGTGAAGCGCGCGAAGTGGTGCTGCAAAGAATGCATGAGAAGCGCGTCGAAAAAGCGCTGGTGGTGGATGACAGCTTCCGTCTGCTCGGCATGATCACCGTAAAAGATTTCCAGAAGGCGGAGCGTAAGCCGCTGGCCTGTAAAGATGAGCATGGCCGTCTGCGCGTTGGCGCGGCGGTCGGCGCAGGCGCGGGCAATGAAGCACGCGTCGATGCGCTGGTGGCGGCGGGCGTTGACGTGCTGCTGATCGACTCCTCTCACGGTCATTCCGAAGGCGTGCTGCAACGCATCCGCGAAACGCGCGCCAAATACCCTGACCTGCAGATCATCGGCGGCAACGTCGCGACCGGCGCGGGCGCGCTGGCGCTGGCCCAGGCGGGCGTAAGCGCGGTGAAAGTCGGCATCGGCCCTGGCTCTATCTGCACCACCCGTATCGTTACCGGCGTCGGCGTGCCGCAGATTACTGCGGTTTCCGATGCGGTTGAAGCGCTGGAAGGCACCGGCGTGCCGGTGATTGCCGACGGCGGCATCCGCTTCTCCGGCGATATCGCTAAAGCGATCGCCGCAGGCGCCGCCTGCGTAATGGTCGGCTCAATGCTGGCCGGCACCGAAGAATCTCCAGGCGAAATCGAGCTTTACCAGGGCCGCGCGTTTAAATCCTATCGCGGCATGGGTTCGCTGGGCGCGATGTCTAAAGGCTCCTCCGATCGCTACTTCCAGAGCGACAACGCGGCGGACAAGCTGGTGCCGGAAGGCATCGAAGGCCGCGTCGCCTATAAAGGCCGCCTGAAAGAGATCGTGCATCAGCAGATGGGCGGCCTGCGCTCCTGCATGGGGCTGACCGGCTGCGCCACTATCGAAGAGCTGCGCACTAAAGCGGAATTTGTACGCATCAGCGGCGCCGGTATTTCGGAAAGCCACGTCCATGACGTGACCATCACTAAAGAGTCGCCAAACTATCGCATGGGATCCTAATCCCGTAATTTTCTCGCCCGGCACCCGCCGGGCGCTTTTATTTATCAGTCTATCGCCCTGGAATTGCCTTAATGACGACGGAAAATATTCATAAGCACCGTATTTTAATCCTCGATTTTGGTTCGCAGTACACTCAGCTGGTGGCGCGCCGCGTGCGCGAGCTGGGCGTATATTGCGAACTCTGGGCCTGGGATGTGACCGAAGCGCAGATCCGCGAATTTAAACCAAGCGGCATCATTCTTTCCGGCGGCCCGGAAAGCACCACCGAACTCGACAGCCCGCGCGCGCCGGAATATGTTTTTAACGCTGGCGTGCCGGTGCTGGGCGTCTGCTACGGCATGCAGACCATGGCAATGCAGCTGGGCGGTAAAGTAGAAGGCTCCAGCGAACGCGAGTTCGGCTATGCGCAGGTGGAGGTCAGAACCGACAGCGCGCTGGTGCGCGGCATTGAAGATTCCATCAGCGCTGCTGGCCTGCCGCTGCTGGATGTCTGGATGAGCCACGGCGACAAGGTAACGGCAATCCCGTCCGACTTTGTCACCGTCGCCAGCACCGAAACCTGTCCGTTCGCCATTATGGCTAACGAAGAGAAGCGTTTCTACGGCGTGCAGTTCCACCCGGAAGTGACCCACACCCGCCAGGGGCTGCGTATGCTGGAGCGCTTCGTGCTGGATATCTGTGAGTGTGAGGCGCTCTGGACCCCGGCGAAGATCATTGAAGATATCGTTGAGCGTCTGCGCGAGCAGGTTGGCAACGATAAAGTGATCCTCGGTCTTTCCGGCGGCGTCGACTCCTCCGTGACCGCCATGCTGCTGCATCGCGCCATCGGCGACCGTCTGACCTGCGTCTTCGTCGATAACGGTCTGCTGCGTCTGAACGAAGCGGAGCAGGTGATGGATATGTTCGGCGACCATTTCGGCCTGAATATCATCCACGTGCCGGCGGAAGCGCGCTTCCTTGACGCGCTGGCGGGCATCGATGAACCGGAAGCCAAGCGTAAAACCATTGGCCGCGTCTTTGTTGAGGTCTTCGACGAGCAGGCGACCAGCCTGAAAGACGTGAAGTGGCTGGCGCAGGGCACCATCTACCCTGACGTGATTGAGTCCGCCGCTTCCGCCACCGGCAAGGCGCACGTAATTAAATCGCACCACAACGTCGGCGGCCTGCCGAAAGAGATGAAGCTGGGCCTGGTCGAGCCGTTGAAAGAGCTGTTTAAGGATGAAGTGCGCAAGATCGGCCTGGAGCTGGGCCTGCCGTACGATATGCTCTATCGCCATCCGTTCCCGGGTCCGGGTCTGGGCGTGCGCGTGCTGGGCGAAGTGAAGAAAGAGTACTGCGATCTGCTGCGCCGCGCCGACGCCATCTTTATCGAAGAACTGCGTAAAGCCGATCTCTACAACAAAGTGAGCCAGGCGTTTACCGTCTTCCTGCCGGTGCGTTCTGTCGGCGTGATGGGCGATGGTCGTAAATATGACTGGGTGGTTTCGCTGCGTGCGGTGGAAACTATCGACTTTATGACCGCGCACTGGGCGCATCTGCCGTATGAGTTCCTGGGCCGCGTCTCTAACCGCATTATTAATGAGATCAACGGCATTTCCCGCGTGGTTTACGATATCTCCGGCAAGCCGCCAGCGACGATCGAGTGGGAATGATTTAACGTCCGGTTTGTCCGGCGCGTATAACGAAGTGACCGAAGCCCGCTTAATCGCGGGCTTTTTTGTCTCGCGGCGCCCGATAGAGAGGTTTATCGCGATGCTTCATAAATCCTCAATTTCGTGCATCGTTAATGAAATCTGTTTTTACATGGAGAGATGCAGGAATTCAGAAAGCGGGCTTCAACTGCTCAGTAAACACGTTGCTCCTGAAGGTATATCCCATTGACATATCCCTGACTTGCTTTATCTTTATTCAGTACAAAATATAACCAGAGGTGAAGGCGATGGAAAAGACGACCGTGTTTAAAAACAATCGCAGCCAGGCGGTGCGTTTGCCTAAAGCCGTCGCGCTGCCGGACAATGTCAGCCAGGTTGAAATTATTGCCGTGGGCCGGACGCGGATAATTACACCCGCAGGCGAGGGTTGGGATAGCTGGTTTGATGGAGAGGACGTAACATCAGATTTTATGACGGCACGGGATCAGCCTGATGAACAAGAAAGGGAAAGCTTCTGATGCTCAAATATATGTTGGATACCAACATCTGTATTTATACCATTAAAAACAAGCCTCCGACTGTGCGCACCGCTTTTAATCAACGTTATGGACAGCTGTGCGTCAGTTCCGTAACGCTAATGGAACTGATCTACGGAGCGGAGAAATCTGCCAGCCCGGAAAAAAATCTGCGGGTAGTAGAAGGCTTTATCGCCAGGCTGGAAGTATTAAATTATGGTAACGAGGCTGCAATCCATACGGGGCAAATTCGTGCGGAGCTGGCGAAAGCGGGGACGCCGGTCGGTCCGTATGACAGTATGATCGCGGCGCATGCCCGATCGCTGGGGCTGATTCTGGTCACCAATAATACACACGAATTTGTCAGAATCTCCGGGCTGCGCCTGGAGGACTGGAGCGTTAATTAAAGCGCCCTGCTTCTTATTGGCAAACGACTGTCAGGCTGGCGAAAACCTGTTCTCTGGCAGCTGAATCTGTTCCCGTTATCGCTTCTTTGTCCTTAAATCGCCACCTCGCCTCAGTGCAGCAAAAACAGCGTCGCCAGACCCAGGAAGATAAAAAAGCCGCCGGTGTCGGTCAGCGCGGTAATCATCACGCTGCTGCCGATCGCCGGGTCGCGATTCATTTTGGTCATAATCAGCGGGATCAGCACGCCCATCAGCGCCGCCAACAGCAGGTTTAACACCATCGCCAGCATCATTACGCCGCCCAGCGCCAGGTTGTCATACATCAGCCAGGTGATGCCGCCCATAATGCCGCCCCAGAACAGGCCGTTTATCAGCGCCACGCCCAGCTCGCGCAAGAAGAGAAAGCTGAAATTGCCCGGCTCTACCTGATGCAGCGCCAGCGCGCGCACGATCATGGTGATGGTCTGGTTGCCGGTATTGCCGCCGATGCCCGCGACGATCGGCATCAGCGTCGCCAGCGCCACCAGTTGGGAAATCGTCTCCTCGAACAGGCCGATCACGCGCGAGGCGACAAAGGCGGTACACAGATTGATCGCCAGCCAGGTCCAGCGGGTGCGCACCGCCTTTTTTACCGGCGCGAACACCTCCTCCTCCTGGCTCAGGCCGCCCATTTTACGGATGTTGCTTTCGTTCTCTTCGTTAACCAGGTCGATCACGTCTTCAATGGTGACGCGGCCGATCAGCTTGCCTTTATCATCAATCACCGCGGCGGAAATCAGGTTATAACGTTCAAAGGCGCCGGCGGCGTCTTCCGCCTTGTCATCGAGACGAAAAGTGGTCGGCCGATCGTTCATCACCGAAAATACCGGCGTCTCCGGCTGGTTGAGCAGAATATCGGTCAGCGGCAGCTCGCCCAGCAACACGTTGTCTTTATCGGTGATAAACAGCTTATCGGTGCCTTCCGGGATCGCGCGTCTGCGCCGTAAAAATCGCTGTACCGTTGCCATATCGATGTCGGCGCGTACGGTAATAAAGTTGAAATCCATGATGCGCCCGACGCGATCGCGGTCGAAATGCACCACGTTCAGCACGCGTGCGCGCAGTGCCGGATCGAGCGTGGTCAGCAGCCTGCCGGTAAGATCGCGCGGCAGGTAGCGCGCCAGATACGCCTGGTCATCAATATCCAGCGGCGCGATCGCCTGCAGGATATCTTTGTCGCTCATTACTTCGGTCAGGCTTTCCCAGACCGTTTCCGACGCTTCCACCAGCACCTGGCCGCGGCGTGAATTATCCACCAGCCGCCATAGCGCCTGGCGCTCATCTTCCGGCAGCGCTTCAAGAATATCGGCGATATCGGCGGCGTGCAGCAGGGCGAGATCGTCGCGCAGGCCGCTAATTTGCGCGGCGGTGTCGGCGGAAAGGGTGGCGGGATCGGACGGCGGCTCAAGCAAGGCTTCAACCAGTTCGGGGCCATCAAGTAAAAGCGTAAGGATACGGCTGCGAATATCGGCGAGCTGTTGAGCTTGGGATACAGACATAAAAATTCCCTTGTGTCTGGATGCGGGGCGAAAGGCGGCCCGGCGTTTTCTACAGGCATGAGGAGAGGGTAAGTTGTCTCATTAAAGGCAACTTAACGCTCGCATCATGGGCTTACTCTTTGGCGGGCTGGGTGATGGCCGGAACCTCAGCATGCTCTTTTTTATCCTGATGATGCTGAAATGCGCCGGGCAACACATAGAGCAAACGGCCCAGTAAAAGAATGAAGCTAATCAGCAACACGATGCGGGTCATTCGACCGGTTTTATGACGTCTTCGAAACGACGTAACGCTGTTCACGCAGGGTTTCCTGTATCTGGCCCGAAGGCGGTAAAACAATTTAGGCACAGCGTAACCTTCAGGTCAATGTCGCGCCGTCGCCACTCTCCTCAGAAGATAATGGAAATAACCTGTCTGCTGGCTAAACGAGCAGCGGCCAAAACGGTTTTAACGGTGTGTTTTGATATACATCAACCCTGAAAGTGCCGTTGAAATTAGTATGAGGGCCGTTTTTATACTGCGTGCGGCTCTTTTTGCGAGCTTCATCATGAGAGGAGAGGCCGTCATTGTTTTCGGGGTTTAATTTAACCGCGCTGCGTCGCTTTCGCCGCAGCTGGTGGGGCATGCCTTTATGGCTGGCGCTGCTGCTGATGCCGCTGTCCGGGAGCCTGTCCGTACGGCTGAGCTTGCCCGACGGCCCCGTCTATCTGCTGTTCTTGCCGATAACGCTGACGGTGGCATTGCTGATGGTGTTTGACTGGGCGGCGCTGCCCGGCATCACGCTGGCGCTGCTGTGGCGCTATCTGACGCTTTTCTCGCTGGGCCATGCGCTGTTGACCTGCACTATCTTTATCTGCGGCATCGCTATCTGCTGGCTGGGCTATCGCATCTGGGCGGGACGGAGATGGTGCGCCGGGCCCGGCGCGGTGCAGCTGGGCGTGACGCGGCTGTTCTGGCTGGGATTTTTCCTGCCGACGCTGCTGGTTTTTTTACTTCAGATAACGGTGACGCTGAATGCGGTGCCTGCTTCCGCCTCGATTTTCAACCGCAATCCGTTAACGCTGCGCACCCTGATCAACTATCAGGCCATTCTGCTCTCCAGCATAGCGCTTATGCCCCTTTACTATATGACGATCCGCTGCTTTCGCCATCCGCACTACCTGTCGCGTCAGCTCGGACTGCTGCGCCAGCAGATCGCCGAAAGCGTCAGCCCGGCGGAGATAAAAATCTGGCTGGCCTGGCTGTCGCTGCTGGTGGCGCTGCTGACAGTGCTGCACAGCGAGCTGCAAAACCAGGTGATAGGCGATTTCGCCCTGCTGCTGTTGCTGCCGACCATGCTCTGGTCCGCCGCCCGCTTCGGCTATCTGTTTACCGCGCTGACGTGGTCGCTGGTGCTGCTTCTGCTCTATCAATTTCGCATCCAGCCGGAAATCTCACTGCATCTGGCGATCACCATCACTAATTTACTGGTCTGGTCGTTAATCCTCTACTTTATCGGCGTTAACGGCGTGCGGCAGCGGCAGCTGATTCAGAAATCGCGCCAGGCTGCGCTGATCGATCCGATTATCGACCTGCCTAATCTGCGCGCGCTGAAAATAATGCTGGCGCAGCAGGCTTCCTCTACGCTCTGTTTTTTACGCATTCCCGATCTCGACCGCCTCAGCCGCACCTGGGGGCTGGACCTGCGTATTGAATATAAGCGACGGCTGGCTGCGCATCTACAGCCGCTGCTGGAGTCCAACGAGGCCATCTATCATCTGCCGGGCTTCGATCTGGCGCTGCGTCTGAATAAGGCGACCTACGAGCAGCGCATCTATCAAATCGGCGTGCGCATTGATGGCTACAGCCTGCGCTGGCAGGGGCTGCCGCTGCAACCCGATATCGGCATCAGTTATTGCCATGTGGTGCCGCCGGTGAACCATCTGCCGGCCCTGCTGGGCGAGCTGAGCGGTATGGCGGAGGTGTCGCTGCATAGCCATCAGCCGGAAAACCTGCATCAGGGCAACGGCGGCGCGCAGCGCCAGGTGAAAGAGAAGCTGGCGTTGTTAAATGAGGTGCAGCAGGCGCTGGATAACGAACGCTTTATTATGATGGCGCAGCGCATCGAAGGGCTGCGCGGCGATGATTATCATGAGTTGCTGCTACGGCTGATTGACGGACGGGGAGAGCAGGTCGAACCGGATCGCTTTTTGCCGGTGGTACAGGAGTTCGGCCTGACGTGGGAAATCGACCGCTGGGTATTGGATCACGCGCTGGGCTTTATCGATCGCTGCCGCGAGCGTTTGCCTGCGGCGCGCTTTGCGGTGAATATCCACGCGGTGAATCTGTGTCGGCCCTTTTTCATCAGCGAGCTGGAGCGGCTGCTGAAGTACCATCAGGTCGAGCCCTGGCAGCTGATTCTGGAGATCAGCGAGGCGCTGGTCACGGTGGATTCCTCTGCGGGCTTTCGCACCATTAACCGACTGCGCCAGATGGGCTGCCGCATCGCCATCGGAAATTTCGGCGCGAGCTACGCCAGCTATCTGCAGCTGAAAAACTTGCAGGCGGACATGCTGAAGATCGACGGCAGCTTCATTCACAATATGCTGCACAACCCGCTGGACTATCAGATTATCGAATCTATCTGCCGCGTCGCCCGCCTGAAGCGCATGCAGATCGTAGCGGAGTCGGTGGAGTCGGAGGCGGTAGCCACAGCCCTGCGCGGGCTGGGCATTGATTATTTGCAGGGTTACGCCATCAGTGAACTTCAGCCGCTCACGATGCTGGGAGAGAGCTGATTACTCCGCTGGCGGCGCCTTTTTCGCCAGCAGCGTGGCGAAACGCAGGCTGATGCGGTTGCCGTTTTCATCCGTTTTATGCAGCTGGCCGGGGTTTTCGTTATATTTCACGATCTGCCATTTGCGGTAGTAGTGGCTCAGCTCGCCCGATTTAAAGGTGAAGGGGAAGGGCACGGTACAGGGAAAATCGTCCGTGTCCATTGCCGCGACGATCAGGTTATAGCCGTTTTTCGCCGTGCTGGCCTGCATATCGGCGATCAGCTGCGGGATGGTCTCCGGCTGCAGGAACATCATCACCACCGTCGAAAAGACGAAGTCATATTCGCCGTTAAAGCGCACGCTGTTCAGATCGGTCAGCTGCGTGTGGATGCCGCTGATCGACTCTGCGGCGATAATGTGGTTCAGGCGATCGAGGCTCTGCGGATTTTTATCCCAGGCGTCGACTTCAAACCCTTTCATATTCAGGTAAAGGCTGTTGCGCCCGTTGCCGCAGCCGACATCCAGCGCTTTACCCGGCGTCAGCAACGGCAGCGCCGCCACCACTTCCGAATGCGGGGCGGTCAGCTGATATTTTTCGGTAAAATAGTTATCGGGACGTGTCGTCATTATCTTTTTTCAGGTTGATGCGGGCGGAGAAAGCGCCGCCCGGATTCGCCGGCGTCCGTTACGCCTCTTCTTCTTCGATCATCAGTTTCCAGCCGGGAACATCTTCCCAATAGGTTTGCTCCCGCTCCAGATCGAGCTGCACCAGCGTGTTCTGGCTGAAATAACCGGCCGGGAAGCGCAGCGTCCAGTGCCCTTCGTCGGTCGTCAACGTCAGCCGTTCCGGGCGAGTGGTAGCCTGGCGCTGATTATTAAGCAGCGTGCCGAGACGCAGCAAAAACACCAGCGGTACGATCTGTTTCTTCTTGAACAGCGTAAAGCGCGGCAGCTCGTCGGTTTTCACCGCTTTACGGTGATAGCGTACCAGGGTCGCCAGCAGCAGCTGTTGATCCTGGTTAAATCCGGGCAGGTTGGTGTTTTGCAGAATGTAGGCGGAGTGGCGCTGCATGCCGCTGTGGTTGATGGTTAAACCCACTTCATGCAGCATCGCCGCCCACTTCAGCAGCGCGGAGAGCTGCGGGTTGGCCAGGCGCGGATTCTGGTCGCGCCACTGCTGCCAGAGCTGATCGGTGGTCTCCAGCACGCGTCGCGCCTGCTCGCTGTCGATGTTGTAGTGATTGGCCAGGCTCTGCGCGGTGCGGCTGCGGATATCCTGATGGCGGAAGCGGCCCTCCATCTCATACAGCACGCCTTCACGCAGCGCGCCGTCCGACAGGCGCAGCTCGCGGATCGCCAGCGCATCAAAGACGCCGCACAGAATAGCGAGGCCCGGCACGAACACCGCCTTGCGTTCTTCCGACAGGCCCGGCAGGCTCAGCGCGGCGAAGGATCGGTGCTTCATCACTTCGTCGTAAAGCCGTTCCAGCCGCTCCGGCGTAATCAGCTTCTCTTTTTCGCCCATCGCCAACAGCACTTCGCAGGCCGCCTTAATGGTGCCGGAGGCGCCCAGCGCATACTGCCAGCCCAGCAGTCGATACTGCCAGGCCAGGGTTTCCAGCTTCTGGGCCGCCGCCAGACGGGCGCGGCGGAAGTTTTCCCGGCTGATTTCGCCATTGGGGAAGTAGAGATTGGCGAAGCTGACGCAGCCCATGCGGCGGCTTTCCACCAGCTTCGGCTCGAAATCTTCGCCGATCACCAGCTCGGTCGAGCCGCCGCCGATATCGATCACCAGCTTGCGCCCTTTTTCCGGCTGCGTATGCTCCACGCCCATAAAAATCAGACGCGCTTCTTCGTGACCGGAAATCACTTCGATAGGGTAGGGAATAACCTCCGCCGCGCGTTGCAGAAAGTCTTCCGCATTCACCGCCTGACGCAGCGTATGGGTGCCGACGATGGTGACATTCGAGGCGCTGAAGCCCTGCAAACGTTCGGCGAACAGCGCCAGGCAGCTCAGGCCGCGCTGGATCGCTTCTTCGCTCAGCACGTTGTTCGCATCCAGCCCGTCCGCCAGATGCACGCGCTGCTTCAGGCGGCCCAGCACCTGCATCGCCCCATCCACCACGCGGGCGATGACCATATGAAAGCTATTGGAACCGAGATCAATAGCGGCAAATTCTTGCGGTCGGGGCATATTTTTATGGGATATCGGCATAGTGAATTATTCAGGTTGTTCCAGAGATTTGATGTAATCGTAAATGGCCTGCTGCGCCCGCACCTTGCGGCGATTGCCTCGCGGTACATAACGGTTACTCAGTTCTTTATCAATAATGCGGGCTTTTACAGTATCACTGAACAGGATGGCAATAATATCCAGGATGCGCTGTTTCAGAACAGGATCAAGGATCGCCACCGCCACTTCGATACGGTAATCGATGTTGCGCGTCATCCAGTCGGCGGAAGAAAGAAAGACTTTCTTATCGCCGCCGTTCTCGAAAATGTAAACCCGATCATGTTCAAGATAGCGGTCAACGATGCTAATCACGCGGATATTTTCGCTGATCCCTTCGAGATTAGGAATAAGCGAACACATGCCGCGCACCAGCAGATTCACCTTTACGCCGACGCTGGAGGCGGTATAAAGCCGATCGACCAATCCCTTATCCACCAGGTTGTTGATTTTCAGCGTAATGCCAGCCGGAATGCCCTGCTGCGCGTTGGCGATCTCTTCGTCGATCAGCTGGTAAAGCATGCGGCGCGAATTTTGCGGCGACACCATCAGGTAGTCGAAGCTCACCGGACGGTAGGGGTTTTCAATAAAGTTAAACACCCGGCGCACTTCGTTGGTGATGCGCGCGTCGGCGGTCAGCAGCGAATAGTCGGTATAGATGCGGGCGGTTTTTTCGTTAAAGTTGCCGGTGCCGATATGGGCGTAACGCACCACCTCATCGCCTTCGCGCCGCGAAATCAGGAACAGCTTGGCGTGAATCTTCAGGCCCGGCGCGGAGAAGATCACATGCACGCCCGCCTCGGTCAGACGCTTGGCCCAATGGATATTCGCCTCTTCGTCAAAGCGCGCCTGCAATTCCACTACCACCGTCACTTTTTTGCCGTTGTAGGCGGCGTGGATCATCGCGTCGATGATGCGCGAGTTCTTCGCCACGCGGTAGATATTGATCTTGATCGCCAGCACGCTGGGGTCGAACGACGCCTGACGCAGCAGCTCCAGCACATGCTCAAAGGTATGGTAGGGATAGTAGAGCAGCACGTCATGATTGCGAATGGCGTCAAAGCCGTTGCGGAAGCCATCAAACCAGATATGGCGCAGCTGCGGCATCGGCTTATTCACCAGGTTGGTTTTGCCGACGTTCGGGAAGCTAATAAAATCTTTGAAGTTATGATAGCGGCCGCCGGGCACCACCGAATCGTAGTTGGAGATGCTGAGCTTGCCGCGCAGCAGCTCGACCATGGCGTTCGGCATGTCGCGCTGATACACGAAGCGCACCGGCTCCGCCGTCAGGCGCTGTTTCAGGCTGGAGGACATCAGCTCCAGCAGGCTCGATTCCATCTCCGTCACCAAATCGTACTCGGCGTCGCGCGTCATTTTCATCGAATAGGCGTTGAGCGCGTCGTAATCGAAGAAGCCTTTGAAAATATCGTCCAGGCAGTAGCGCAGGATGTTGTCCAGCAGGATCATCGGCTTGCGGCGACGCGGCGATTCCGCAGGCAGGTTGACGAAGCGCGGTACCTTGTCGGATGGGATCTCCAGCAGCGCGTAGCGAATCTCTTCGCCGCGAATGATTTCCACCGCCAGATAGGTATAGTCATCCTTGAGGAATTCGGTCAGGTCGGTGTCGTGATTGATCAGGATCGGCGTCACGTGCTGACGCAGCTGATGCTTAAAGTAGTGGCGCAGCCAGCCCTGCTGGTTCGGCGACAGCTGGCGTTCGTTAATCAGAAAGATTTGATTGCGCGCCATCTCCAGCAGCAGATCGTTATAGAGACCGTCAAACTCCTGATCGGCGCGCAGCACCCGCTGTTGGATCTTCTTTAGCAGGTGGCGGGGCGTGCTGGGCGAACCCTGTTCCTCGCCGATCAAAATGCGTCTTTTCAAATCGGCGAAGCGGACCTTGTAAAACTCATCCAGGTTGTTGGAATAGATGCCAAGAAAGCGCATGCGTTCAATCAGCGGGTTGGTCTTGTCGGCCGCTTCCTGCAGTACGCGTTCATTAAAGGATAACCAGCTCAGTTCTTTTTCGATGTATAGCTTTTCCTGACCCATTATGGCTCCGTTATGCTGATTTGAGACGAGGGTATCCATCTTCCGTGTTCATTATGGCGAGAGTATGGCAGCAATGTCTAACCTCAACAGTTGTCATATCAGTAAGCTACGGGCAACATAGCGGCTTCATCAAAGAGGAAACCGCAGGCACGATGATTGACAATCATATCCCCGTTCACTACAGCAACCGCTCCCGGCGTTTTGTCGATCGGCTGACCGCGCGCGTTATCAGTGCCTGCGGCATTGGCGTGCTGCTGGTCATGATGCTGCTGTTCGTCTGGCTGCTGTGGGTGGTGATGCCGCTGTTCGCCACGCCTTCCATGCAGCCAGGGCTGCGCCATCCTGCGCTTTCCTCCCAGCCCGCCGTTGCGCTTGGCGTCAAAGGCGATTGGGGCTGGCGTATCGACGCGCAGGGCGCGGGGCGCTTTTTCCCGTTGGGCGATGCCCAGCCTGAACCGGCGCTTGCGCTGGCGCGCGGGCCGGTGACCGCCGCGACGACCGCCGATAACAGCAGCGTACTGCTGTTGCAGCCTGATGGCAATTTTCGTCTTGTCCAGCCTGACTTTAGCGCAACGGACGGCCAGCCACGCTGGAAATTTCCGCTTGGCGACCGCCTTTTTTCCGGCATGAGTGACGGCCTGACGATGGCGGCGCTGGCCGTCGTCGATGAGAATACCTGGCTGGCGGCGCTGAGTGACGGCGCGCATATTCGGCTGCTGCGCCTGCAAAACGGACAGTCGACGCAAAGCGATACCCTGGCCAGCGGCCCCGTCGGGCAGCTGCTGCTGTCGCCCAACGGCAAACTGCTGTTCGCCAGCAGCGGCGACAGGCTGCGCGTCTGGCTGCTTGACGGCGGTCAGGTGACATTGCGCGACAGCATCGCCTTAACGCATCCGCCAAAGCAGATGGCGCTGCTGAGCGGCGGCCGTTCGCTGCTGCTCGCCGACGAAAGCGGCATCAGCCAGTGGTTCGATATCGCCGATGAGCAGGGGCTGCATCTGCATCGCATCCGCAATTTCGAGGGCGCCCGCGCGCAGACGCTGCTGATTACCGAGCCGCAGCGCCGGGTATTCGCTACGCTGAGCGCAGAGGGCGAAATCAATCTGTTCGCCAGCAAACGCGAAGGCGCTTTCTTTACGCGCAAGCTGGGCGAGGGGATACGCCAGGCGCGCTTCGCGCCGCAGGGCGACGGGCTGCTGATTGAGCGCGCCGACAGCTGGCAATACTGGCGCGTCGATAATCCCTGGCCCGACGTCAGCCTGCGCAGCCTGTGGCAGAAAGTCTGGTATGAAAACTACCCGCAGCCGGATTGGGTCTGGCAATCCACGGCGGTTGAGGAGCCTTATCAGGCGAAGTTCAGCCTGATGCCGATGGTCGCCGGCACGTTGAAGGCGGCGGCGCTGGCGATGCTGTTCGCCGCACCGCTGGCGATCGCGGCGGCGATCTATACCGCCTGGTTTATGTCGCCCGCGCTGCGTCGCTGGATCAAGCCCGCCATCGAGATGATGGGCGCGCTGCCGAGCGTGGTGGTCGGGCTGTTCGCCAGCCTCTGGCTGGCGCCACATATCGCGACGTATCTTTCCGGCGTGCTGTTGCTGCCTTTCGCCCTGACGGCGACGCTGCTGCTGTGCGGCCCACTACAGCGGCGGCTGCCCGAGCGCTGGCGACCGGCGCCGGGGCGCGAAATCTGGCTGCTGATCCCGCTGCTGCTGCTGGTCAGCGCGCTTTGCCTGTGGCTGACGCCGCTGGCCGATCGCGCGTTTTGGGGCGAGCCGTTGGCGGATCGGCTGCCCGGCGGCTACGAGCAGCGCAACCTGCTGATCGCCGCCTTGGCGATGGGCTTCGCGCTGGTGCCGCTGATCTTTACTCTGGCCGAAGATGCGATCTTCAGCGTGCCGACCGCGCTGGGGCAGGGCTCGCTGGCGCTGGGCGCTACCGCCTGGCAGACGCTGTCGCGCGTCATCCTGCCCAGCGCCGCCTCCGGCATTTTCGCCGCGCTAATGATCGGCTTTGGCCGTGCGGTGGGGGAAACCATGATCGTGCTGATGGCGACCGGCAACACGCCGGTCACCGAGGGCGATCTGTTTCACGGCGTGCGCGCGCTTTCCGCCAATATCGCCGTGGAGATGCCGGAAGCGGCGGCGGGCAGCGCTCATTACCGCATTCTTTTTCTCAGCGCGCTGGTGCTGCTGGTGTTTACGCTGGTGCTGAATACGCTGGCGGAAGTGGTGCGGCAAAGCTTGCGCCGCCGTTACGGACAATCTGAGGGACAGGGATGAAGGCGCTACGTCAAAACGATCGCTGGCGCTGGCTGACGGCTGGCGCGGTGACTTTTAGCCTGCTGGCCTTTGTGCTGCTGCTGTTGCTGCTGGCGTGGCAGGGTCTGCGCCATTTCTGGCCGCAGCCGGTGACGCTGTTTACCCTTTCTCAGCCTGCCGCTGGCGAGGCGCGCCTGCTGGGCGAAGTGGTCAGCGAGCAGTCGCTGTCGCGTCAGCAGCTGATCGACGCCGGTCTGCCGCAGGCGCCGCAGCTGCCGGAGAGCGTCACGCGCTACCTGATTAAAACCGGCAACCGCGACTTCGCGGCGCCCGATTTCCGCACCCTGCTGGAGAGCGATATCGCGCGCCGCGAGCGGCCGCGCGACGTGCTGGTGTTACAGCGCCGCGTCGGCGGCGTAGCGTTCGGCTGGTTCGCCGGCCTGTATGAAAATCAGCAGCCGCTGACGGCGCAGAATATGCAGCGCGCATTGCAGCAGCGCCTTCAGCAGACCCATCAACAGCTGGCGTTGGCCGAGCAGGTACGGCGCAACGAAATGGCGCGCATCACGGCGCAGCTGGAAGCGCTGGAGGCGGAAGCGCAGAAGCGCAGGGCCAGCGGCCAGGAGAATGAACAGGCGCGTTCGGTGCTGGAGGCGAACCGCGCGGAATTGCTGCGGCAGTTTGCTCAGCAGGCGGAGCGGCGCGCGTCGCTGCTGGAGGAGAGCGGCCGCAGCGCGCTGATGCTGCGCGACGCCAGCGGCCAGCTGCACCGCATTCCGCTGATGCAAATTGTCGACGCCTGGTATCCCAACGCGATGAGTTTCGCGCAGAAATGGCATCATTTCCTGCGTGCCGCCTGGCATTTCGTCTCCGATTCGCCCGGCGTCTCGCAGGGCGAGGGCGGCGCTTTCCCGGCCATTTTCGGCACGGTGTTGATGGTGCTGCTGATGTCGGTGGTGGTAATGCCGCTGGGCGTGGTGGCCGCTATCTGGCTGCATGAGTACGCCGGACAGGGGCCGTTGACGCGGCTGGTGCGTATCGCGGTGGTCAACCTCGCTGGCGTGCCGTCGATTGTGTATGGCGTATTCGGATTAGGCTTTTTCGTCTGGCTGATCGGCGGTACGCTCGATCGGCTGTTTTACACCGCCGCGCTGCCGAGCCCGACCTTCGGCACGCCGGGCCTGCTGTGGGCCTCGCTGACGCTGGCGCTGTTGACGCTGCCGGTAGTGATCGTCGCCACCGAAGAAGGGCTGTCGCGCATTCCCGCCGCGCTGCGCCACGGCTCGCTGGCGTTGGGCGCCACCCGCGCGGAGACGCTCTGGCACGTTACGCTGCCGCTGGCGGTGCCGGCGATGTTGACCGGGCTGATTCTGGCGGTGGCGCGCGCCGCAGGCGAAACCGCGCCGCTGATGCTGGTGGGCGTGGTGAAAATGGCCCCGGAGCTGCCGGTCGACAATGTTTTCCCCTGGCTGCATCTCGATCGCAAATTTATGCATCTTGGCTTCCAGATTTACGACCTGGCGTTTCAGAGCCCGAACGCCGAAGCCGATCGCCCGGTGGTCTACGCCACTGCGCTGCTGCTGGTTGCGATTATTCTTGGGCTGAATCTGACGGCGATGGGCTTACGCCATCGCCTGCGCGAGCGCTATCGCTCGCTGGTGCAATAACGGTGAGACCATGACCGCTGATAACGAAACCGCGCTGACGATCAATAATCTCTCCCTCTGGTATGGCGAGAAGCAGGCGCTTGACGGCATTACGCTCGATATTCCGAAAAACCGCATTACCGCGCTGATCGGCCCCTCCGGCTGTGGTAAATCGACGCTGCTGCGCTGCTTTAACCGCATGAATGACGTGATCGACACCTGCCGCATGGAAGGGGAGATCTGGCTGGAGCGGCGCGATATTTTACAGAGCGGCGGCGATCTCTCCGCGCTGCGCCGTCGGGTCGGCATGGTGTTCCAGCGGCCCAATCCGTTTCCCAAATCGATTTATGAAAATGTCGTCTACGGCCTGCGCTTACAGGGCGTGCGCGATCGTCGGGTATTAAACGAGGCGGTGGAGCGCGCGCTGCGCGCGGCGGCGCTCTGGCCGGAAGTCAAAGATAACCTGCGGCAGAATGCGTTGACGCTCTCCAGCGGTCAGCAGCAGCGATTGGTGATCGCCAGAGCGATCGCCATCGAACCGGAGGTGCTGCTGCTGGATGAGCCAACCTCGGCGCTCGATCCCATCTCCACGCTGGTGATCGAGGAGCTGATGACCACGCTGAAGCAGCACTTCACCCTGATTCTGGTAACGCACAATATGCAGCAGGCGGCGCGCGTTTCCGACTACACCGCGTTTATGCATCAGGGCAAGCTGGTGGAGTTCGCCGATACCGATACGCTGTTTACCACGCCGAAGCAGCGGCGCACCGAGGATTACATCACCGGAAGGTTTGGCTGAAGAAGAGAAAAACAGAGAGCCGGACGGCTCTCTGTCTGAAAGGTGCGGCTAATCGCCCGCGTAGCCCTGCGGCGGCAACCTCTTGCCGTCAAGCCAGGCGGCGTTGTCGCGCATCGCCAGGCGTCCATCGACGAACCAGCTAATCACCAGCGGATAGATCGCATGCTCCTGATGCTGCACGCGCGCAATCACCTCTTCTTCGCTGTCGTCGGCGAAGACCGGTACTTTAGCCTGTAACACCACCGGGCCGCCATCCAGTTCGTCCGTCACGAAATGCACCGAGGTGCCGTGCTCGCTGTCGCCGTTTTCCATCGCCTGACGATGGGTATGCAGGCCCGGATATTTCGGCAGCAGGGAAGGGTGGATATTCAGCAGGCGATCCTGATAGTGGGCGACGAAGGCGGGACTGAGGATGCGCATATAGCCCGCCAGCACCACCAGATCGGGCGCGTAAGCGTCGATTCCGGCGATCAGCTGGCGGTCGAACTCCTCGCGGCTGGCGTAATCGGACGCCGCCAGCGCATGCGCCGGCACGTCCGCCCGACGGGCGCGCTCAAGGCCATACGCGCTGGCCTTGTTGCTAAAGACCGCCGCCACGCTGGCGTTAATGCGTCCCTGGCCGCAGGCGTCGAGGATCGCCTGCAAATTGCTGCCGCTGCCGGAGATCAGCACCACCAGCCGTTTCATTTAATAACCACACGCTCTTCGCTGTCTGAAGCGCCGATCACGCCGATTTTCCACGCCTGCTCGCCCGCGGCGTTCATCAGCTCAACCGCCTTGTCCGCTTCGCTGGCGCTGACGGCGATCACCATGCCGACGCCGCAGTTAAAGGTGCGGTACATTTCGTGGCGGCTGACGTTGCCTGCCTGTTGCAGCCAGTTAAACACCGCCGGCCACTGCCAGCTCGCTTCATCGATAACCGCCTGGGTATTATCCGGCAGCACGCGCGGAATGTTTTCCCAGAAGCCGCCGCCGGTGAGGTGGGCGATGGCGTGTACGTCGATCTGCTCAATCAGGCTGAGAATGTTTTTCACATAGATGCGCGTCGGCGCCAGCAGATGATCGGCCAGCGGTTTGCCGTCCAGCTGCTTGCTGAGCGGATCGGTCTGGCTGACCTGCAGAATTTTGCGCACCAGCGAATAGCCGTTGGAGTGCGGCCCGCTGGAGGCGAGGGCGATCAGCACGTCGCCGTCCTGCACTTTGCTGCCGTCGATGATTTCCGATTTTTCCACCACGCCGACGCAGAAGCCCGCCACGTCGTAATCTTCGCCGTGGTACATGCCTGGCATCTCTGCGGTTTCACCGCCAACCAGCGCGCAGCCCGACTGCAAACAGCCCTCAGCGATGCCGGCGATCACGGCGGAGGCGGTCTCTACATCCAGCTTGCCGGTGGCGTAATAGTCGAGGAAGAAGAGAGGTTCAGCGCCCTGCACCACCAGGTCGTTCACGCACATGGCAACCAGATCGATGCCGATGGTGTCGTGGCGTTTGAGATCCATCGCCAGACGCAGCTTGGTGCCTACGCCGTCGGTGCCGGAGACCAGCACCGGCTCGCGGTATTTCTGCGGCAGCGCGCACAGCGCGCCGAAACCGCCCAGTCCGCCCATTACTTCGGGACGACGGGTCTTTTTCACCACGCCTTTGATACGATCGACTAACGCGTTGCCTGCATCGATATCGACGCCGGCGTCTTTATAGCTGAGAGAGGTCTTGTCGGTCACAGCGGTTTCCCCACGCGGTTTGCGGTTTGAAAATAAAGCGCGGCAATTCTAACAGCGCAGGCAAACGTTTGCGAGTGGCATCTGCGGCTGACATTGCGGATTCCGTTTTTTTGACGGATGCTTACCACAGGCGTCGCTTTTGCGCTTTATTACCTCATCTCATATGGCGCCGTCGGCAAAAGGCGGTATAATCCCGCGATTTTTTTTTCCGCTCAACACTCCGGGAGTACAACAATGAAGATCGTGGAAGTCAAACACCCACTCGTCAAACATAAACTGGGCCTGATGCGTGAGCAGGATATCAGCACCAAGCGTTTTCGCGAGCTGGCGTCAGAAGTGGGAAGTTTGCTGACCTACGAAGCTACCGCCGATCTGGAAACGGAAAAAGTGACTATCGAAGGCTGGAACGGCCCGGTGGAAATCGATCAGATCAAAGGCAAAAAAATTACCGTTGTGCCCATCCTGCGTGCCGGTCTCGGCATGATGGAAGGAGTGTTGGAGCATGTGCCGAGCGCGCGCATCAGCGTAGTGGGCGTGTATCGTGATGAAGAGACGCTGGAGCCGGTGCCCTATTTCCAGAAGCTGGTCTCCAATATTGAAGAGCGCATGGCGCTGGTGGTCGACCCGATGCTGGCGACCGGCGGTTCGATGATCGCCACTATCGATCTGCTGAAAAAAGCGGGATGCAGCACGATTAAGGTGCTGGTGCTGGTGGCGGCGCCGGAAGGTATCGCGGCGCTGGAAAAAGCGCACCCGGACGTGGAGCTCTACACCGCCTCTATCGATCAGGGGCTGAACAGCAAGGGCTACATTATTCCCGGCCTCGGCGACGCGGGCGACAAGATTTTCGGAACCAAATAATCCATTCAGCCGACCGCAAGAGTCGGCTTTTTTTTGCCAAAAACAGTTCAAGGGGATATTTCATGACTCGTCGCGCGATTGGCGTTAACGAACGCCCACCGCTCCTGCAAACGATTCCGCTCAGCTTTCAGCATCTGTTCGCCATGTTCGGCGCGACGGTGCTGGTGCCGATCCTGTTTCATATCAACCCGGCCACGGTGCTGCTGTTCAACGGCATCGGCACTTTGCTCTATCTGTTTATCTGTAAGGGTAAGATTCCTGCCTACTTAGGCTCCAGCTTCGCGTTTATTTCGCCGGTGCTGCTGCTGCTGCCGCTGGGGTATGAAGTGGCGCTGGGCGGCTTTATTCTTTGCGGCGTGCTGTTCTGCCTGGTGGCGCTGATTGTGAAAAAGGCGGGCACCGGCTGGCTGGATGTGATGTTTCCACCGGCGGCGATGGGCGCGATTGTCGCGGTTATCGGCCTGGAGCTGGCGGGCGTGGCAGCCAATATGGCGGGCCTGCTGCCTGCCGACGGCGCGGCGGTCGATGGCACGGCGATCACCATTTCGCTGGTGACGCTGGCGGTTACGGTGTTCGGTTCGGTGCTGTTTCGCGGCTTTCTGGCGATTATCCCTATCCTGATCGGCGTACTGGCGGGCTATATTCTGTCGTGGGCGATGGGGGTCGTCGACTGGCGCGGCGTTGAAGCGGCGCCGTGGTTTGCGCTGCCCACCTTCTATACGCCGCGCTTTGAGTGGTATGCGATGCTGACGATTCTGCCAGCGGCGCTGGTGGTGATCGCCGAGCATGTCGGACATCTGGTGGTGACCGCCAATATCGTCAAAAAGGATTTAATCCGCGATCCGGGCCTGCATCGTTCGATGTTCGCCAACGGCTTTTCCACCATTATTTCCGGCTTTTTCGGCTCGACGCCTAACACTACCTACGGTGAAAACATCGGCGTGATGGCGATTACCCGCGTTTACAGCACCTGGGTGATTGGCGGCGCGGCGATTATCGCCATTCTGCTCTCCTGCGTCGGCAAGCTGGCGGCGGCGATTCAGGCGATTCCGGTGCCGGTAATGGGCGGCGTGTCGCTGCTGCTTTACGGGGTGATTGGCGCTTCGGGTATTCGCGTGCTGATTGAGTCGAAGGTGGACTATAACAAAGCGCAGAATCTAATCCTGACTTCCGTCATTCTGATTATCGGCGTCAGCGGGGCGAAAGTGCATATCGGCGCCGCCGAGCTGAAAGGAATGGCGCTGGCGACCCTTGTCGGCGTCGGGCTGAGCCTGATTTTCAAGGTCATCAACGTGCTGCGCCCGGAAGAGGTGATTCTGGAGCCTGGCGATAATAAGCCAGAGTAGACGGCGGCATAACAAAAGGTGCCCTGCGGCGCCTCAGACGGCTAACAAACTTAAGGAGTGGACGACATGGACCAGTGAGCAAAGCGTCCCGCGCAAGGGACTGCGCGGGCCGAGCCGGCATGGATGCCGTCTGTTGCGTCTTTGCGAACGGGCCATGTCGTCCGCGACGGCACGGTATCAATAATCTGAGGCGCCGCAGGGCGCCTTTTTTACGTCCGATTAATCAGGCGATCGCCAGCTTACGGGCGAACAGGCGGTGGCAGAGCCAGTAAACCACGCAGGCAACCAGCAGCGAGGTGATGGTCGGCACGCCCCAGTCGCTTATCAGACCTACCGCCGCACCCGCCACGCTGGCGATAATCGCTGACAGACCGATGGTCGGCGTTTCATCAGGCAGACGTCCGTGACGGCGGCTCTCATCCAACGCGGCGCGGTGCGTGCGCAGCAGGAAATAGTCGATCAGCATAATGCCGATCACCGGCGGGAAAACCACGCCCAGCACCGTAAGGAAATCGACAAAGCGGTCAAGAATACCCAGCACGGAAAGGGTGGTGCCCAGCACGCCGATAGCGAGCGTGGTGGGCGCATATTTCCATTTGCGACCGCTCAGCCCCTCGACGGCGTTCACGATGCCCAGCGATGAAGAGTAGAGGTTTAAATCGTTGACGCGCAACGTGGAGAAGACCACCACCATCATGCCGAGGCCGCCCGCGCCCTGCGACATAATCGATACCACGTCGTCGGTGCCGAGGCTTTTGGCTATCAGGATCGCCAGGCCGTTAATGATGAACTCGCCGGCAATAATGGTCAGCAGCGTCACGCCCAGCACCTAGCCGCTGTTGCGCGAATAGCGCGTCAGATCGGGCGTCATCAGGCTGGCGACGATCGCGCCGCCCACCACGATGGTAATGCCTGCGCTGATGGAGAGCGGATCGCCGGGCGGCGTCAGTTGCAACGCGCCGTGCAGATCGTGACCGGTGAGCGCCACCCATGAAACCCAGGCGACCAGGGCGATAAACAGCGGCACCGCGATGCGCGCGGCGATGCGTAGGGCGCGGAAGCCGAAAGTGACCAGAATGGTTAACACGCTGCCGGAAAGCGCGGCGGACCAGCCGAAGCCCAGGCGATGATCCAGCGCCACATCCAGCGATTTGGCGAAAATGGCGTTCTGGATGCCGAACCAGCCGAGTAGGCTGATCGCCACGATCAGGCCGATCAGTACCGATCCCAGACGGCCAAAGCCGCACCAGCGCGCCAGCAGGCTGCCGGAAATGCCTTCGCGCATGCCCGCGTAGCCAAGACCAAAGGTGACTACGCCGAAGATCAGGCTACCGACGGCGATAGCGATAAAGGCGTCGACCAGCGTCATGGAGTGGCCCAGCACTGCGCCCAGCATAAACTGGTCGAGGGCGGTCAGCATGCCCATATGGACAATGGCGACGCTCAAAAAGGAAACTTTTTTATCCTGTGGTACCCGCGTCAGCGGGAAATCGTCGATTTTTATCATGAACACGTTCCGTGAGAATTTCAGATAAACTGAATGCCTTTTTCAAGCAGGCGGTAAGGAATATAACTATCAAGCTGCGCATGGCGGCAATATTCTTCAAACTGGTTCAGAGAGTGCACGTCCGCTTTTTGATAGATGTTATAAATACGATTTTGAATCGTTTTTGGACTGATATTGTATATTTTGGCGATCTCCTTAACGGAAAGTCGCTGAAGCATAAAGAAGATAATATCCAGCTCCGACTGGGTAAAAAAATTACCAGGAATATCGGTCGTCAGGACGCTGGGCTTCTGTTGGTTGATATATTTATGCGGTGAAAGGGTATTAAACGGCTTCGCATTCCACATAACGCCGATATAGTCGCCGCTGCTGTTATAAACAGGCAGCTTTTCGCTAATCCATGGCGTCAGGTAATTTTTACCGAACCAGTAATGCGTTTCGATAACCGCCGTTTGCCTGCGTGATGTTTCCGTTCGTCGGTCATGCTCCTGTAAATCGTCCGCGCATTCCGCCCAGTCGGCCGGAAATTCCGCATCCGTTTTACCGACAATATCGAAATTCAGCGGCGTGTTGGTATAAAGCAGGGCGGCCTTATTCATATAGATATGCCGCGATTCCCGATCCTTTATCCCCCAGGGCTCGCTGAGATGCTCCATCATCGCTATCAGGCTGGTGAAACTGGCGTCGATATCGGACATGATGATATTTACCCTGTCGGTAACGATTAGAGATCTTTCGCCAGATAATATCGCGTATGTTTATGCGCGTAATTGCCCAGATGACCATATTCCCGATAGCCGAGTTTTTCATAAAAGCCCTTCGCCTGGAAACTAAAGGTGTCCACATAGGCCATATGGCAGCCGCGCTGAATCGCCTGTTTTTCCGCTTCCAGCATCAGCTGGCGGCCAAAACCCTGCGCTCGATGATCGTCACTGACCCAAAGATATTGCACTTCGAGGCCGCCCCACCAGGTTCTGGCGACCAGACCGCCGGCAATGTGGTTTTCTTCGTCCCTTAAAGTGATAAACAGCGGGTGAATATCCACTTTATCGAATTTATCGTTGTGCGCCCACAGACTGTCAATGACAAAATCCTCATCCACCTGAGCAGGATTATCCGTCACGTTGATTTTCATTGATGATG
>NZ_JANION010000227.1:0-14437 GCF_024610815.1 Mixta sp. | reverse complement strand
GAACTGGTATGTCCTGTTAAATGCGTCCAACAATGAAATAGTTTTTTGGGTTATTATTAGCCGCGACGATTTATCAACCACGCTTATTGCTTATGAATTCAACGACACGCGGGCTAAGTCCGATGCTGGTCGCCCTGATGTCCGTCGCCACCGGCCTGGCGGTTGCCTGCAACTATTACGCCCAGCCCCTGCTGGAAACCATTGCCCGCAGCTTCGATCTGTCGGTAAATCAGGCCGGTTTTATTGTCACCACGGCGCAGCTCGGTTACGCCGCCGGTTTGCTGCTGCTGGTGCCGCTGGGCGATCGCCTGGAGCGCCGCGGCCTGATTGTCGGCATGAGCCTACTGGCGGCGGGCGGCATGGTAATTACCGCGCTCTCCACGCAACTGAGCATGATGCTGCTGGGCACCGCGTTGACCGGCCTGTTTTCCGTGGTGGCGCAGCTGCTGGTGCCGCTGGCCGCCACTCTCGCCGCCCCGGAAAAACGCGGCAAAGTGGTGGGCACGGTCATGAGCGGCCTGCTGCTCGGTATTTTGCTGGCGCGCACCGTGGCCGGCGCGCTGGCGCAGCTGGGCGGCTGGCGCGCGGTGTTCTGGGTGGCGAGCGTGCTGATGGTATTGATGGCGCTGGCGCTGTGGCGCGGTCTGCCGCGCTATCGCCAGACGGTCGATCTCAGCTACCCGCAGCTGCTCGGCTCTATTTTCCGTCTGTATGCCAGCACGCGCGTGATCCGCACCCGCGCGATTATCGGCTGCCTCTCTTTCGCTAACTTCAGCGTGCTCTGGACATCCATGGCCTTTCTGCTGGCCGCGCCGCCCTGGAACTATACAGAAGGCGAAATCGGCCTGCTGGGCCTGGCGGGCGCAGCCGGCGCGCTGGCGGCGCGTCAGGCGGGCTCGCTGGCGGACAGAGGCAAGGCGCGCCTGACCACGACGATCGGCCTGCTGCTGATGCTGGCCTCATGGGGATTGACCGCGCTGGGCGCGCACTCCCTGCTGGCCCTGATCGCCGGGATTATCCTGCTCGATCTGGCGGTACAGGGCGTACATATCACCAACCAGAGCGTGATCTACCGCCGTCTGCCTGAAGCGCGCAACCGGCTGACGTCGGGCTATATGACCAGTTATTTTATCGGCGGCGCGGCAGGCTCTCTGCTCTCCGCCACAGCTTATCATTTCGCCGGCTGGTATGGCGTCTGCGCCGCAGGAACGCTATTAACTTTGCTTAATCTGTTAAGTTGGTGGGCGGGCTACCGTCATGAAGATCACAATAATTGACGAGCGATGTGTAAATAGCGTTTTTTTTCAGTAGTGGCGGGCTATAAAGCAGTTCTTCACTCTGGTATGGTTAGCGGTGAATTTGTTCATTTTAGTTATTTTTTCATAAGCAATTAGTTAGGTTATAGAAAGAGTACGGCAGGAAAGCGGGATGAAGCAGCCTGATTGCAAGCTTTATTAACCGTCCTGGTTCATTAGCGCCAGGCATGTTTTAACCGCTATCTGCGCGCGGTTTCTCAGGTTTTCGCGCTCGCCTGGTTTCCCTCAGGGAAGGCAAGCGAGCCAGCAGCCTGAACAACGGCGCGTCGATTTTGCATTTAACGGTTGTCGGCAAGCGACCGCGCGCAGCAGGACCAGCGCGCCACTGACCCGCTTTGCCGCGAGACGATCGTTGAATGAAACCCAGGCGGCCTTAGTCGGGCTGTCCGACCTTTCGGTTTATGGAGTGAGCCGGAAATTTTAGATGGTGGCGTTGCGATTGCATGAGCGATCCCTGCTGGTAACGATGTTTATGCCTGTTTCGTCATCACCATTACTATACCAGTTGCAACTAATGAGGTTCCTTTAAGATGGAAAGTTCGTTTACTCCCATTGAACAGATGCTGAATATTCGCGCTACTCGTCACAAAGATTTCCCGCTCCAGGAAATCATGCTGACGCGTCTGTGCATGCATATGCAGAGCAAGCTATTGGATAATCGCAATAAAATGCTGAAAGCTCAGGGGATTAACGAGACACTGTTTATGGCGTTGATTACGCTGGACGCGCAGGAAAATCAGAGCATCCAGCCTTCAGAGCTGAGCGCGGCGCTGGGATCTTCCCGCACCAACGCGACGCGCATTGCCGACGAACTGGAAAAGCGCGGCTGGATCGAACGCCGCGAGAGCGACAACGATCGCCGCTGCCTGCATCTGCATTTGACGGAAAAAGGCAACGCCTTCTTGCGTCAGGTGCTCCCGCCGCAGCACCAGAGCCTGCAGTATCTCTGGTCTTCCCTCAACAACAGCGAAAAAGCGCAGCTGGAAAGCCTGACGCGCAAGCTGCTGAATCGTCTTGATCAAATGGACGAAGAGGAAGTCATTTCCTCCCTCTCACACCAATAGCAATTCCTGCGACACAATCACGCTCAGAAATCGATATCTTAATTCCCTTTTATCCATGCCAGCGCCTGTTTCGCTGGCATTTTAGGCTCGGGCCACTGCGTACAGGGAGCGACGCACCCCGAAATACGTGTATACGTGGAAAACGTGGAGAGAATCATGAGTGCGAACGCGGAAACGCAACACCCGCAACAGCCCGCCAATAAGAAGAAAAAACGTAAAGGCGCGTTAATTTTTCTGGCCGTTCTGTTTGTTCTGATTGGCGTCGCTTATTTGATTTACTGGGCGCTGGTGCTGCGCCATTTTGAAGAGACTGATGACGCCTACGTGGCGGGCAATCAGGTACAGATCATGGCGCAGGTGAGCGGCAGCGTAAACAAGGTCTGGTTTGACAATACCGACTTTGTGAAAAAAGGCGACGTGCTGGTGACGCTGGATAAAACCGATGCGGAGCAGGCGTTTGAAAAAGCGCAGACTGCGCTGGCCACCAGCGTGCGACAGACGCATCAGATGATGATCAACAGCAAGCAGTATCAGGCCTCCATCGCCCTGCAAAAAACTGCCCTTGCGCAGGCGGAAGCGGACCTCAAACGCCGCGAACCGCTGGGCGCCTCTAACCTCATCGGCCGCGAAGAGTTGCAGCACGCGCGCGACGCCGTCGCCACGGCGCGGGCGCAGCTTGATGTCGCCGTTCAGCAATACAACGCCAACCAGGCGATGATTCTGGACACCTCGCTGGAAAACCAGCCGGCGGTGAAACAGAATGCCGCCGCGCTGCGTGACGCCTGGCTCGCCTTGCAGCGTACCGACATTCGCAGCCCTACCGATGGCTACGTCTCCCGCCGCAGCGTGCAGGTCGGGGCGCAAATCTCTACCACCACGCCGCTGATGGCCGTAGTGCCCGCTACCGGTGTCTGGGTAGACGCTAACTTTAAAGAGACGCAGCTGGCGGGCGTGCGCATCGGCCAACCGGCGACGGTGGTGAGCGATATCTACGGTGACGACGTGGTTTATCACGGCAAGGTCGTCGGCCTGGATATGGGCACCGGCAGCGCCTTCTCGCTGCTGCCGGCGCAGAACGCCACCGGCAACTGGATCAAAGTGGTGCAGCGCCTGCCGGTGCGTATCGAGCTGGATCCGAAGGAAGTGGCCGCGCATCCGCTGCGCATCGGTCTCTCTACGCTGGTGAAAGTGGATACCAGCAATAAAGAGGGCACGGTGCTGGCGTCTCAGGCGCGTCAGTCGCCCGCCTACCAGAGCGATGCGCTGGCGATCGATCTGGCGCCGGTCAATAAGTTAATCAGCGATATTATTCGCGCCAATGCGAACGAATAACGCAGGAGAGGGTTATGGCACAAAAACCGCTTGAAGGCGCTCAGCTGGTTCTGATGACCATCGCGCTGTCGCTGGCGACCTTTATGCAGGTGCTGGATTCCACCATCGCCAACGTGGCCATACCGACCATTGCCGGCAACCTGGGCGCCTCCAACTCACAGGGCACCTGGGTGATTACCTCTTTCGGCGTGGCGAACGCGATTTCGATCCCGATCACCGGCTGGCTGGCGAAGCGCATTGGCGAGGTGAGGCTGTTTGTGTGGTCCACCATCGCCTTTGCGCTCGCCTCTTTCCTGTGCGGCGTGGCGAACAGTCTCACTACGCTGATTCTGTTCCGCGTGATTCAGGGTCTGGTAGCCGGGCCGCTGATTCCGCTCTCGCAGAGTTTGCTGTTGAGCAACTATCCGCCCGCTAAACGCAGTATCGCCCTGTCGCTCTGGGCGATGACGGTGGTGGTCGCGCCGATCTGCGGCCCAATCCTCGGCGGCTGGATCAGCGATAACTACCACTGGGGCTGGATTTTCTTTATCAACGTGCCTATCGGCATTGTGGTGACGATCCTGACGTTACAGACGCTGCGCAACCGGGAGACCAAAACCGAAATTCGACCGATCGATACCGTGGGGCTGGTGCTGCTGGTGGTAGGCATCGGCGCGTTGCAGATCATGCTGGATCGCGGGCGCGAACTCGACTGGTTCAGCTCGACCGAAATTATCGTATTAACGGTGGTGGCGGTGGTGGCGCTCTCGGTGCTGTTTGTCTGGGAGATGACCGACGATCACCCGGTGGTGGATTTGACGCTGTTTAAGTCGCGCAACTTTACCATCGGCTGCCTGTCGATCAGCCTCGCCTATATGCTCTACTTCGGCTCTATCGTGCTGCTGCCGCAGCTGTTGCAGGAAGTGTACGGCTATACGGCGACCTGGGCGGGGCTGGCTTCCGCGCCGGTGGGAATTTTCCCGGTGATTTTGTCGCCGATTATCGGCCGCTTCGCCCACCGCATCGATATGCGCAAGCTGGTGACCTTCAGCTTTATTATGTATGCCGTCTGCTTCTACTGGCGCGCCTGGACCTTCGAGCCGGGAATGGACTTCGGCGCGTCGGCATGGCCGCAGTTCATCCAGGGACTGGCGGTGGCCTGCTTCTTTATGCCGTTGACCACCATTACGCTATCGGGGCTGCCGCCGGAGCGGCTCGCCGCAGCGTCCAGCCTGTCGAACTTCTTGCGTACCCTGGCAGGCTCGATCGGCACGTCGATCACCACGACGATGTGGACCAACCGCGAATCGATGCACCACAGCTATTTCAGCGAATCGATTACGCCCTACAGCAGCAATGCGCAGGAGACCTATCGGCAGCTGGAGCAGTTAGGCATGAGCCAACAGCAGGCGTCAGGCTATATCGCGCAGCAGATCACCAATCAGGGGCTGATTATTTCCGCTAACGAGGTGTTCTGGCTATCGGCGGGGATTTTCCTGATGCTGGTAATCACCATCTGGTTTGCGCGCCCGCCCTTTAGCTCCGGCGGCGGAGGCGGCGGCGCGCACTGATCGAACCTTTTACGCCAATGCTAAGGCGCAGAAGGTTCGGGCAGAAGCGTAAAGCGTCCCGCGCCAGGGAAGGCGCGGGCCGAGCAGTCAGGGATGACGGATTGCGTCTTTACGATCGGACCGAACCTTCGGCGCAGGCACCTGCGCCAATGTTAAGGCGCGGAAGGTTCGGGCAGAAGCGTCCCGCGTCAGGGAAGGCGCAAGCGCCTGTGGTTCAGGCATAAAAAAACGGGCTAACGCCCGTTTTTCTTTTTTTGAATCTTGCTGAATCAGCTTAGTGGTTCTGTCGCCACCACTCCGCCAGCAGAACGCCAGTCGCTACCGACACGTTCAGGCTTTCGACCTTGCCGGTGCCGTCAATCGAAACGCTCATATCGCCCTGCTTCATGGCGGATTCGGTCAGGCCGTCGCTCTCCTGACCCAGCACCAGCACCATCTTCGCCGGCAGTTTCGCCTGCGTCAGCGGCGTACTGCCTTTGTGGCTCGAGGTCGTCACGATGGTGTAGCCCGCTTTGCGGAACGCTTCCAGCCCTTTAACGAAGCTCTCGGCGCTCAGCGCCTGCACATGCTCCGCGCCGCCTTCTGCGGTACGCACCGCCGCGCCCGATTCCAGCACCGCCGCGTCGTCCACCAGCAGGCCTTTCACGCCGAAGTGCGCGCTGCTGCGCATAATGCCGCCGATGTTGTGCGGGTTGCCGATATTCTCCAGCGCCAGCACGCAATCCTGCTCGCGATCCGTCGCCAGCCATTCGCTGACCGGGGTGCCCACGCGTTTTTTAATCAGGAAGCAGACGCCGCCGTGATGCTCAGTGCCGGACGCTTTTTCCAGCTCCGCCTCTTCCACAACGTGGTAAGCCTTGCGGTTGGCTGCCAGCCAGCGCAGCGCATCGCGGAAACGCGGCGTCACGCTCTGGACGAACCAGGCGCGCACGATGCATTCAGGACGGCTCTGGAACAGCGCCTGGCAAGCGTTCTCGCCATATACGCGCGTCTCTTCCATACGCTGACGACGCAGCTGCTCAGGATCGATATAGCTCTTGCCGCTGATGCCGCCGTGATCGGGCTTGGCCTCTTCGCCCGGCGCGCGGGATACGGTGCGCCACGGCGAATCGCTGCGCGGCTGCGCGTCGCGGTCGCCACGGAAATTGTTGTCGCGGGCGCTGCGGCCGTTACGTTCGTCGCGTCCGCCACGGTTATCGCGGCTGTCGCGACCATCACGTCCGCCACGTGCGGCGCTGTCAGACTGGCGGGATGGACGACGGCTCCCTTCCTGGCGGTCAGCGCCGGGCCTGCTGCCTTTGCCCGTCCGGGGATTTTGTCCGCGTTTGTCACCATTATCTTCACCGCGAACATACATCACTTTGACTTTGCCGCTTTTACCTTTGAATTCGTCGTTCATCTGTTCCTCCACCTGCTGAGCGCGAAGCGCGAAGATTACCTGAAGCATGGGTTGTATGCCATCAACTTCCGCTAAAAGTCGCTAACTATTATATTCATTGAGCATTCCATGTTGTCGCTCAATCCGGGCCGATTGATAATTAAGCTTACGCAAAAAATTAGCGGCTCAGTAAGCCGTTAACGATAAACCCTGAGGTGATAAATGAATACGGTATGTGCATCCTGTCAGGCAACGAATCGCGTTCCGGAAGAGCGCATTGCCGATGGCGCAAAATGCGGCCGCTGTGGCAGCGAGCTGTTCGATGGCGAAGTGATTAATGTCACCACCGCCACGCTGGACAAATATTTGCAGGATGATCTGCCCGTCGTGGTCGATTTCTGGGCGCCCTGGTGCGGTCCCTGCGTGAACTTTGCGCCTGTTTATGAAGATGTCGCCGACGAGCGCAGCGGTAAGGTGCGTTTCCTGAAAGTGAACACGGAAGCGGAGCCGGAACTCAGCGCACGCTTTCGCATTCGCAGCATCCCGACCATTATGCTGTTTAAGCAGGGCCAACTGGTCGATATGCTGAACGGCGCAATGCCGAAAGCCCCGTTTAACGAGTGGCTGGACGAAGCGCTCTGATCTTTGCGGCTGGTGACGCCAGCCGCACTCCATTTCCCGCCCGCTTCCCGCTACAATGGCGTTTTTGCCAGTGCATCTTATGACTCATAACGCCGTTTTACGCCTGCGCGCCGAGCGCCTGGCGCGCGCCACCCGTCCCTTTTTAGCGCGAGGCAACCGCGTTCGCCGCTGCCAGGGCTGCCTGCTGCCGCAGAAACTTTGCCTGTGCGCCAACATCACCCCTCATCAGGCGCGCAGCCGCTTCTGTCTGGTGATGTTCGATACCGAGCCAATGAAGCCGAGCAATACTGGCCGTCTGATCGCCGATATCCTGCCGGAGACGCTGGCCTTTGGCTGGTCGCGCACTGAGCCAGACCCAGCGTTGCTTGAAGCAGTAGCAAATACTCACTATCAACCGATGGTGGTATTTCCTGAGTCCTATGCCGACCAGGGCCGTCCGGTGTTGAACCAGCCGCCAGTGACCGGCAAGCCGCCGCTGTTCATTATGCTGGACGGCACCTGGACCGAAGCGCGGAAAATGTTTCGCAAAAGCCCCTGGCTCGACGGGCTGCCCGTTATGTCATTACAGCTTACCGCCCCTTCCGCCTATACGCTGCGCGAAGCGCACGGGCCTGGTCAACACTGCACCGCCGAAGTGGCGGCAGCGCTGCTGCGCCAGGCGGGCGATACGGCGGCGGGCCAGGCGCTCAGCGATCACTTTATGCTGTTCCGCCAGCGCTATCTGGCGGGAAAACCACATCATCCAGCCCACCTCACGGCAGAAGAGGCGGAAAGCGTTTAGACTCTGAACGACTTAGGGGTTTCAGGAGCGGGAAATGAGCCAACGTGGACTGGAAGCGCTGTTAAGACCGAAATCCATCGCCGTTATCGGCGCCTCGGTAAAGCCGGGGCGCGCCGGCTATCTGCTGATGCGTAATCTGCTGGCGGGCGGCTTTAGCGGCCCGGTGCTGCCCGTCACGCCGAAATATAAGGCGGTTTCCGGCGTGCTGGCCTGGCCAGATATCGCCAGCCTGCCTTTTGCGCCGGAACTGGCGGTGATCTGCACCAACGCCAGCCGCAATCTGGCGCTGTTGCAGGAGCTGGGCGAGAAAGGCTGTAAAGCCTGCATCATTCTTTCCGCGCCGGAAAGCCAGCTGGAAGCGTTGAAAGCGTGCGCCAGCCGTTGGCAAATTCGTCTGCTTGGTCCTAACAGCCTCGGCCTGCTGGCGCCGTGGCAGGGCCTTAACGCCAGCTTTTCGCCGGTACCTATCCTGAAAGGCAAATTGGCCTTTGTGTCACAGTCCGCCGCCGTCTCCAATACCATTCTCGACTGGGCGCAGCAGCGGCAACTGGGCTTCTCCTGGTTTATCGCGCTGGGCGACAGCCTGGATACCGATATCGACGACCTGCTTGATTTCCTGGCGCGTGATGGCAAGACCAGCGCCATCCTGCTCTACCTGGAACACCTGAGCGATGCGCGCCGCTTTGTCTCCGCCTCGCGCAGCGCCTCACGCAATAAGCCTATTCTGGTGATCAAAAGCGGCCGCAGCCCGCAGGCGCAGCAGCTGTTGAAAACTCACGCCGGGCTCGACGCCGCCTGGGACGCCGCCATTCAGCGCGCAGGTCTGCTGCGTGTACAGGATACCCATGAGCTGTTTTCCGCCGTGGAAACGTTGAGCCATATGCGGCCCCTGCGCGGCGAGCGACTGATGATCGTCAGCAACGGCGCCGCGCCCGCCGCGCTGGCGCTGGATGCATTGCAGGCACGCAGCGGCAAACTGGCGCGTCTCAGTGAAGAGACACTGAACGCGCTCAGGGCGCAGCTGCCGACAGAGATCGTTCCCGGCAATCCACTCGATCTAAAGGACGACGCCACCCCGGAGCGCTACCTGCAGGCGATTTCCCTGCTGCTCGACAGTCATGAGCTGGATGCGCTGATGATTATCTACGCCCCCAGCGCCGTTGCACCGGCGACGAAAACCGCCCTGCGACTGATTGAACGGATTAAGCAACATCCACGCGGCAAAACGCTGACGCTGCTCACTAACTGGTGCGGGGAATATTCTTCACAGGAGGCGCGGCGCGCGTTCAGCGATGCGGCGATCCCGACCTATCGTACGCCGGAAGGCGCGGTGACCGCCTTTATGCATATGGTGGAGTACCGGCGCAACCAGAAACAACTGCGCGAAACGCCTGCCCTGCCCGCCACGCTGAAGCAGGATACCGCGTACGCCCATCAGCTTATTCAGCAGGCGCTGAACGAGGGCGCCACTCGCCTGGACACCCATGAGGTGCAAGCCATCTTACAGGCCTATGGCCTGACGACGCTGCCCACCTGGATCGCCGGAGATAGCGCGGAAGCGGTGCATATCGCCGGACAGATCGGCTATCCAGTGGCGTTGAAACTGCGATCGCCGGATATTCCGCATAAATCGGACGTACAGGGAGTCATGCTCTATCTGCGTACCGCCAGCGAAGTGCAGCAGGCGGCGAATGCGATTATCGATCGCGTGAAGCTGACCTGGCCGCAGGCGCGCATTCACGGGCTGCTGGTACAGAGCATGGCGAACCGCGCCGGGGCACAGGAGCTGCGGATTGTCGTTGAGCAGGACCCGCTTTTCGGCCCGGTGATCATGCTGGGCGAAGGAGGCGTCGAATGGCAGGCGGATCGTCACGCGGCGGTGGCGCTGCCTCCGCTCAATATGACACTGGCGCGCTATCTGGTGATTCAGGCGATTAAAAGCGGCAAGATCCGTGGACGCAGCGCCCTGCGACCGCTGGATATTGCGGCGCTAAGCCAGGTGCTGGTGCAAGTCTCCAACCTGGTGGTGGATTGCCCGGAAATCGAGCGGCTCGATATCCATCCTCTGCTGGCCGCCGGTGACGAGTTTACCCTGCTGGATGTGACGCTAACGCTGGCGGCGTTCAACGGCGTGAATGAATCGCGCCTGGCTATCCGCCCTTACCCGCATACTCTGGAAGAAAGCGTCACCCTTAAAAACGGCGAAACCTGCCTGTTCCGGCCGATTTTGCCGGAGGATGAACCGTTGCTGCGGCGTTTTATCGCCCAGGTCACTAAAGAAGATCTCTATTATCGCTACTTTAGCGAGATCAATGAGTTTACCCATGAGGATTTAGCCAATATGACGCAAATCGACTACGATCGAGAAATGGCTTTCGTGGCGGTGCGCGAGCAAGGCGGCGAAGCGGAGATTATCGGCGTGACCCGCGCCATCTCCGATGCGGATAATACCGACGCCGAATTCTCGGTGCTGGTGCGATCGGATCTAAAAGGAGTAGGTCTGGGCAGACGGCTGCTGGAAAAGATGATTGTCTATACGCGACATCATGGTCTGCAACAGCTAAATGGCATTACTATGCCTCGTAATCAAGGCATGATTACCCTGGCGAAGAAGCTGGGATTCAGCGTGGATGTGCAGCTGGAAGATGGTATTGTCAGTCTGCGCCTGCCTCTTAAGTACGCTGGCGAGCAACATTAACGGCGAGATCGCTCTTTAGGCGTAGTTAATGTTAATATTGTCGGTTAGGACCATGATTTCATGGCAGAAGACCACTCAATGAATAGAGAAGAAGCGCACTGTGATGTTGTCTAAATTTAAGCGCAATAAACACCAACAACACCTTGCACAGCTGCCCAAACTGTCTCAGTCAGTTGCTGATGTGACCACGCTTTACTCACCATCCGAGTTTCGCGCTACGCTGCTGGAGAAGATCGCCAGCGCGACGCAGCGCATCTGCATCGTGGCACTCTATCTGGAAAATGATGACGCCGGGCGCGCCGTCCTGTCCGCGCTCTACGCCGCCAAACGCGCGCGGCCAGCGCTGGATGTCAGCGTGTTGGTGGACTGGCACCGGGCACAGCGCGGCCGCATCGGTGACGCTAAAGGCGTGACCAATGCGGACTGGTATTGCGAGATGGCGAGCCAGAATCCCGATATCGCGATTCCGGTTTACGGCATCCCGGTCAATACCCGCGAAGCACTGGGCGTACTGCATCTCAAAGGCTTTATTATTGACGATACGCTGCTCTACAGCGGCGCCAGCCTGAACGATGTTTACCTGCATCAACATGATAAATACCGCTACGATCGCTATCAGCTGATCCGTAATCCGAAGCTGGCCGACGCCATGTTTGAATGGATCGATCGGAATCTGAAGCAAGCGGAAGCGGTGCATCGCCTCGATCAGCATGAGCGGCCGAAAAGCCCGGAAATCAAAAATGAAACCCGCCAGTTCCGTCAGGATCTGCGCGGCTTCGATTACCACTTTACGCCTGACGCCAATAACGAAGAATTGGCGGTGACGCCGCTGGTCGGGCTTGGCAAGCGCAGCCTGTTAAATAAGACCATCTACCATTTGATGCCCTGTACGGAACGCAAGTTGACGCTCTGTACGCCTTATTTCAATCTGCCAGCGATTCTGGTACGCAATATTATCTGGCTGCTGCGCCACGGCAAAGAGGTAGAGATTATCGTTGGCGATAAGACGGCCAACGATTTCTATATCCCCGAAGATCAGCCATTTAAGATTATCGGCGCCCTGCCCTATCTGTATGAAATCAATTTGCGACGCTTTCTCAGCCGACTGCAATATTATGTCGGCAACGGCCAGCTGACCGTACGTCTGTGGAAGGATGGCGATAACAGCTATCACCTGAAAGGTATGTGGGTCGATGATGAATGGATGCTGATTACCGGCAATAACCTCAATCCGCGCGCCTGGCGGCTGGATCTGGAAAACGCCGTGCTGATTCACGATCCGTTGCAACAGCTGGCCGATCAGCGCGATCGGGAACTGGCGCTGATCCGTCAGCATACGAGCGTGGTGAAGCACTTCCGCGATCTCGACAGCATTGCCGACTATCCGGTAAAAGTGCGTAAATTGATCAGGCGCCTGCGCCGTATCCGTATCGATCGTTTAATTAGCCGGATTCTGTAAGCATCAGGCGGATTGTTTGCGCCTGGCCGTTCAGGAGCTACGATGCGAATTATGCTGCTTTTACTCTGCTTATGCTGTACTGGCTGTAGCCATACCGCGCAGGATCGCTGGACTGGAAAGGATAAGGCGCAGCATTTTATCGCCTCTGCGCTGCTTTCCGTCGCTGGCAATGAATATGGTCAGCAGCAGGGCTGGAACACACGCCGCAGCAACAGCTTCGGTTTAATGTTCGCGTTCAGCCTGGGCGCAGTGAAAGAGGTGTATGACAGCCGCCCGGATGGCAGCGGCTGGAGTTGGAAAGATTTAGGATGGGATATCGCCGGCGCAGCGACCGGCTTTGTCCTGTGGAATATCGGCCAGTGAGTTTACAGCCGCATCCCCTGCCCTTTGCGATGCAGCATTAGCGAAACCAGCAGCGCCACCGCTCCCATTAGTGACACATACCAGAAAAAGTGGGTTTCATGTCCTGCCGCCTTCAACGACAGCGCCACATATTCCGCCGATCCGCCAAAGATGGCATTCGCCACCGCATAAGAAAGCCCTACGCCCATCGCCCGCACTTCCGGGGGAAACATCTCAGCTTTGACGATGCCGCTGATAGCGGTATAGAAACTGGTAATCAGCAGTGCCAACATCACCAGCATAAAGACCAGCCAACCGCTTTCAGCCTGTTGCAGCAGCGTCAGAATCGGCACGGTGCAGATCATCGCGCCAGTGCTGAATATCAGCATTGAGCTACGTCGGCCGATTTTGTCTGACAGCGCGCCGATCAACGGCTGGATCAGCATGAAAACAAACAACGCCAGCGTCATTAATCCGCTGGCAGTTTTAGCATCCATCCCGGCACTGTTAACCAGATACTTCTGCATGTAAGTAGTAAAGGTATAAAAGCTAAGCGAGCCGCCAGCGGTGAAACCCAGCACCATTAAAAAAGCGCGTCGGTGCTTCCACAACCCGCGCAGACGTCCGGCATCCTGATGCTGGCGGGTTTTATCGTCAGTCGTTTCATCCAGCGAGCGACGCAGGAACAGCGCCACGATCGCCAGAACCGCACCCAGCCCAAAAGGAATGCGCCATCCCCAGCTACGTAACGCCTCATGAGGCAATAGCTGTTGCAGCACCACGACGGTAAGCAGCGCCAGCAGTTGCCCGCCAATAAGCGTCACATACTGGAACGACGCGTAATATCCCTTGCGCCCTTCTATCGCCACTTCGCTCATATAGGTCGCGCTGGTGCCGTACTCTCCGCCAACAGACAGGCCCTGAAAAAGTCTGGCCATCAGCAGCAGTATTGGCGCCCAAATGCCTAAGGTGTCGTATCCAGGCAGGCAGGCGATCATCAGCGAGCCGAAACACATCATACATACTGAAATCAGCATAGACGTTTTACGTCCGTGGCGATCGCCAATGCGGCCAAAGAGCCATCCGCCGATAGGACGCATTAAAAAACCGGCGGCAAACACGCCTGCGGTTTGCACCAGCTGAGTCGTGGCGTTTCCTGAAGGAAAGAAAATATGCGCGAAATAAAGAGAGCAGAAGGAGTAAACGTAAAAATCGAACCATTCCACCAGATTGCCTGAGGAGGCGCCGATTATTGCGCCAATACGCTTTTTATCTGACGCCTTAGCGATCCCGGATCGCTTATTGTTGGTGACTACATCAGCCATAGATATGCCTCACTGTTGTTCCTTGCCGCTAAAAAAGACAAAAATTCAGTAAAGCATTAAAGCGCAGTGTTAAGAAAAAATTTTATGTTCAGGCTACTACTTTTGTGAAGCTGCTGGGGTTATGGCGCCAGAACAATGCTTAGCAATAAGAAAGCATTAGAGAAGTTTTTAAGAAGAAATATTGAATCCGCTTTGCCGATCAATAAGTTGAAGTTAAGAGGCAAATCTTAGCAGACGTGTTGATTGATGAGAGATATATGGAAGAGGCAGAATAAAAGTGCGGCTAAAAAATGAAAACAGAGGAAAGATTAAATAGCAGATCGGGCGTAAAAGCTTTTTTAGCGCCTGAATCCACGACGCCGCGCGTTTTTATCGGCTCTTGTTGCGGCTATCGCTACAGAATTCAAATACGAAAAAGCCTCAGCTTTCGCTGAGGCTCTGTCGTTTGTTTGATGCCTGGCAGTTCCCTACTCTCGCATGGGGAGGCCCCACACTACCATCGGCGCTGCGGCGTTTCACTTCTGAGTTCGGCATGGGGTCAGGTGGGACC
>NZ_JANION010000225.1:0-3113 GCF_024610815.1 Mixta sp. | reverse complement strand
GCCTTATATCAAAGAGGTTATTGCAGAGACAGAACCAGCAAAAAGATGTTTGATAATTATTGCGACTTTGGGAATTATTTATGACAGTAAAAATCAGGTAGTAGCAACAGAAGATAATAAAATATACATTTTGCTATAAGAAATCACTGTTTGTCATATATAAATAGTTTTAGTTAATTACATTGCGCTGCAAGATAGAGGGGGTTTATTGAAATTCTCCAACAGCAGTACAGGCAAAAGGCTGCGCTTTTATATCGCCTGTTTATTTCTTTGGTAGAGCCGCTGCCATAAGCTGCCTGTGCGGCAGTCAACTCTGTCTGTTCTCCCTGCCCCTAAACGCTTACGTTGATAAAAATGCCATCTATTTCAGCCAGCGGTTTATTCCTGCTGACGCGGGGAACACCCTGACATCTCCAGAGCTTGTCTGACAATCCCGGTTTATCCCCTCATGAAGAACATGTTTTTTGCTTTGAACTGAGCGTGGCGCTATTTCTTCACCACAAACCGTACTCATACAGGCGGTTTCAGAAAAAATTGCATCATGCATAGCTACCATCGATTCTATCTGTTCCGCCTACCCTGGAACGGTTGTCAATATCAGCGCTGATGTGTGTAAGCTGCTTACGAACAGTTAATCGCCGTCGGCTGGATCCAACCAGCCGTTCGCTGCCCTCTTTTTCTGCGTAGCGCCTAAAAAAGAGAGTAGGAAATTTTGCATGAATTTATTTTTTACACATCTTTATGAAGTGATGCGGCAACTATATAAACCATCCCCTCACGCTCGCCTGACAGGCAAAAAAATCACAAAAAAAATGTAAGTTTTTTTTTCGCAAGCCGATAGATTCTTTAACGATCAACGTTCACAGAAAGAACGCATGGAAGGCTGATGGAGATTTTTATATGCTGAAACGTATTCGAATTGTTACAGGATTGTTTGCAGTATTGCTGATATTTACTTTGCTGCAAATGGCGACCGGGGGGATTTCCCTCATTGGAAATAAACACGCAAATAATGCCTTTCATGAGCAGCAGACTATCCAAAACGAACAGGTGGCATTGAATCAGTCATGGGCGGCATTATTACAGACAAGAAATGCCCTGAACCGGGCAGCTACTTATTTCCTTGCGCTTGAGGCATATGCAGATAACAACAATCAGGATGAGATAAACACACTCTTTCAGTCGCTTATCCATGACAGCAGAAGCTACCTCAGTAACGCCGAACGTTTCTGGAAAGACTATAATGATATACTCAACGGACTGGCGCAGGATAAAGAAGCGTTTAAACAGTTAGATAGAAGCTATGCCGATTTTCATAAAGCGCTTTCTGAAATGGCTATCCAGCTGGAGAAAAAGGAAATACAGCAGTTCCTGGATTACCCTGCACAAAAATACCAGGACGATTTTCAGACACAGTTAAATCAGTATTACAAAAATAACCGGGAAAAACTTTTACAGGGAACTGAAAACATTCAACGTAATTATGAAGTCAATCTCTGGATACTGATTACAACGCTTTCTTTCACCGTTTTTATGGCCCTCCTCGCCTGGTATGGGCTTCGGAAAATACTCATTATTCCCCTCAACAAACTCCTCGAAAATATCCGCTCTTTTGCCGGTGGGGATCTTGTTTCCGTAATTGAAGTTGACGGCACCAATGAGATGGGGCAGTTGGCCGCAGGCCTGAGAAATATGCAGGCAGCGCTTACGGTGACAGTGGGGGAAGTACGCAACAGCGCAGACGCCATTTTTAGCGGTGCGAGTGAGATTTCACAGGGTAATAACGATCTTTCCTCACGAACCGAGCAGCAGGCGGCCTCGCTGGAGGAAACGGCAGCGAGTATGGAGGAGCTGACGGCGACGGTGAAGCAGAACGCGGAAAATGCCGCTCAGGCAAGCAAGCTTGCACGTAATGCCACCGGCATTGCCCAGCGCGGCGGCACAGTCGTGGATAACGTAGTCAGCACCATGAATGATATCGTCACCAGCTCGCAGAAAATTTCTGAGATTATTAGCGTAATTGACGGCATTGCCTTTCAGACAAACATTCTCGCGCTGAATGCAGCGGTGGAAGCAGCCCGCGCGGGTGAGCAGGGGCGCGGATTCGCGGTTGTGGCAGGGGAAGTCCGTAATCTGGCGCACCGCAGCGCGCAGGCTGCTAAAGAAATCAAGGGGCTGATCGAAGAGTCCGCAAGCAAGGTGGAAGCCGGGACGAGCCTTGTGAGCACAGCAGGGGAAACGATGAACGAGATAGTGAAAGCGGTAACCGAGGTGACCGGCATCATGTCCGAAATTGCCTCGGCTTCAGAAGAGCAGAGCCGGGGTATCGATCAGATTGCTGTCGCTGTCTCAGAAATGGATCAGGTGACCCAGCAGAACGCTTCACTGGTTGAGCAATCGGCCACCGCAGCGGCTGCGCTGGAAGAACTATCCGGTCGCTTAACGGAGGCGGTTGCCGTGTTCCGTATAAACAGCACAGGTCGCCAGTCTAAACGGAACGATCAGGACGGGAACAAGCCTGCCATCAAAGCGCCCGATCTAAAACCGCTGAATACGTCAGAACCGCAGGAGGGATGGACAACGTTCTAGCCTTGCAGACGAATGCAGCAGGAGATAAAAAACAGGCCAGAAAACCGGCCTGTTGATACGCTGCCATGTCATCCGTTGCGGTAATCACCGAACAGCCGGCGTCAGTCATTCTGACGCCGTATCCGGCCGGTTTATCTCTGCCAGCGCGGGGAACGCGCTAATTTTATATCAATGATATCAAAAGCAAAAAATAACGCTTAAAAATCCCCCCATCCATCCTACTTTTTAAAAACGCTATTATCTTGATTCACAAACTTTTTAGAGAATAACAACCGACGCCCGCCAGCCTTTATTACTTGATCGCAAAACATCACAGGATAAACCTATCCTTCCTTTATTCCCGACCAATAAAAAAACGGCCCCTTTCGGAGCCGTTAGCGTCGTTCTTACCCGCGCAAGACTTACTTTTTCTTCGCTTTCGGGTTAGGCAGATCGGTGATGCTGCCTTCAAAGATTTCTGCCGCCAGGCCAACCGACTCGTGCAGCGTCGGGTGAGCGTGGATAGTCAGCGCGATATCTTCGGC
>NZ_JANION010000224.1:0-28455 GCF_024610815.1 Mixta sp. | reverse complement strand
GCGTATGGCCTTCATTCCAACTTTTGGCATCGTCCCGTCACTCTTAACGACTTATGTGGCTATAGCCTAGCTTTTTTATATTGAACGTTCAATCAATAAAAACTAGACTTGATAACAATTGAATAACAAAACCATGCGTTTAGCAGGGATTTTCAGGCAGGGATGTTTCACGCAACAGAATGAGGAGCTTGCATGCCGGGGTCACAGGACCGTCAGACAATTCAGGCAGTTAAACTTAACCGCGCGGTGTTTTTCGGCGCCGCGCTGATCATCACGCTCTTTTCCGGCAGCGTGCTGGCCTTTCCGCAACAGGCCAGTTCGCTGCTGGGTCGGGCGCAGGCCTGGGCTTCCGCCACCTTCGGCTGGTACTACATGCTGGTGGTCGCCTTTTATCTCGGCTTCGTGCTGTTTGTCGCCCTTTCGCGCTATGGCGACATCAAGCTTGGGCCGGATCACGCCACGCCCGACTTCAGTTATGGCACCTGGGCAGCGATGCTATTTTCCGCCGGCATCGGTTCCGAGTTGCTGTTCTATGGCGCATCAGAGCCGCTTGATCACCTGCTGCAGCCGCCGGAAGGGGTGGCGGGTTCGGCGCAGGCGGCGCGCGACGGCATGGTGCTGACGATGATGCACTGGGGGCTGCACGGCTGGGGCATCTATACGCTGGTGGCGATGGCGCTGGCCTACTTCGCCTATCGCCATAACCTGCCACTGGCGCTGCGCTCTGCGTTCTATCCGCTGATCGGCGATCGCATTAACGGGCCGATTGGCCATGCGGTAGATATTTTCGGCATCGTCGGTACCATGTTCGGCCTGGCGACCAGCCTTGGCATTGGTGTGATGCAGATTAACTCCGGCATCAGCTTTTTGACCGGCATCGCGCAGAGCCACACCATGCAGGTGATTTTGATTGTGGTGGTGATGGGCGCCGCGACGCTTTCCGCCGTCAGCGGCGTGGATAAGGGCATTCGCCGCATGTCGGAGCTGAATATGCTGCTGGCGCTGCTGATGTTCTTTTTCGTGCTGTTCGCCGGGCCGACCGGCCATCTGCTGAACGCGCTGGTGCAGAACTTCGGCGACTATTTCACCAGTCTGCCGCGCAAAACCTTCGATCTCTATGCCTACAGCAGCACCAGCCGCGACAGCTGGCTCGGCAGCTGGACAGTGTTCTACTGGGCATGGTGGATCGCGTGGTCGCCGTTTGTCGGCATGTTTATCGCCCGCATCTCGCGTGGCCGCACCCTGCGTGAGTTCGTTATCGGCGTATTGCTGATCCCGATGGGCTTTACCCTTGCGTGGCTGTCGGTGTTCGGCAACAGTGCCCTGACCTTTTTCCAGCACGGTATGAAGGAGTTGGGCGATATCGCCCTGAGCGAGCCGGCGATGGCGGTATACCATATGCTGGCCAGCTATCCGCTGGCGACGCCGGTGACGGTGCTGGCGGTGGTGATCTGCTTTATCTTTTTTGTCACCTCCGCCGATTCCGGCGCGCTGGTGGTGGCCAACCTCTCCTGCACCAGCGACAGCAGCAGTGATGCGCCCAACTGGCTGCGCATTTTCTGGGCGGCGGCGGTCTGTATGCTGACGCTCTCCCTGCTGTTCGCCGGCGACTATACCTCGCTGCAGACCGCAGTGGTACTGAGCGCCCTGCCTTTCTCGCTGGTGCTGGTGCTGTTCGTGCTGGCGATGTACCGCGCGCTGCATCATGAGAAACAGCGCGACCGCAGCCGCTCGCTGGCAATCGCCTCGCCGCTGCTGACCGCGCGTTACCGTCCAGGCCACACCAGCAGCTGGCGCCGCCGTCTGAACCGCGCCATCTCTTATCCGGGCCGCGATATGGTCTATCGTTTTATGGATGAGACGGTGCGCCCGGCGCTGGGCAAAGTGGTGCAGGTGCTGGAAGAGAAAGGTCTGCAGGTAGAGAGTGACCTGTCACCGCAGGATTTCACGATGAGCATTCGCGTGGCGCACGGTGAGGAAGCGCCTTTCGTCTACGGCGTGCAGATGCAGGGCTACAGCACGCCGTCATTTATGCGCCGCAGCGGTAATTTGCCGACCGCCAGCCGCTATTATCGTGCTGAAGTGCATCTGTGGGAGGGCAGCCAGGAATACGATCTGGTGGGCTATACCGAAGAGCAGATCATTAACGATATTCTCGATCACTATGAGCGCCATCTGCAGTTCCTGCATCTGGTGCGTTAACGGATCCTTCGGCGGCCGGGCGTGCTTACCCGGTCGCCTTTTCCCGCCGTCACAGGCATCCATGCTTATTTTTCGCCCTAAATTATTGTTTTAAAGCGTGATCTTGCTCACGACTCGCGCGCAACGCGCGATCCCCCCCGCGCAAGCCGTTATAAAGCCTCAACAAAAGGCAAATAATGCGCATTAAATAGTCATTTATTCTGCATTATCAGGCAATATTTTGTCCCTGTATCGTCAAACAGGGGCTTAGCGAATAATTGCCCTTTTTCGATGCCGCCGGCAGGTAAACAGAGAGATTATTCTGACAATAAAATCGCAAACCGAATTTAACACTAATTAACAAGCGAGACTCCTGCCCTTAACCCTGATCCCGCCGCTATCTTCAGCAAATAAAAAAACACTTGCCACCCGTGGCGGGATAAGCGAAATTAACCGCCGTTTTTTCTGATTTTATTACAGAACCGTGCGTTGGCTTCGCCCGCGACGCGGTCTTATTTCCTGATGAAAATCAGGTTGAAACAACAGAGGTAACAGTGTCTACAGCAAACAAACACACTGACGAGGCAGTCAGCCTCAATGCGTTCAAGCAGCCAAAAGCGTTTTATTTGATCTTTTCTATCGAACTGTGGGAACGATTTGGTTATTACGGCCTGCAGGCCATCATGGCGGTCTACCTGGTTAAACAGCTGGGGATGTCCGAAGCCGATTCCATCACCCTTTTCTCCTCTTTCAGCGCGCTGGTGTACGGTCTCACCGCTATCGGCGGCTGGCTGGGCGATAAGGTGCTGGGCACCAAACGGGTGATTATTCTCGGCGCGCTGGTGCTGTGCGTTGGCTACGGGCTGGTCGCCTGGTCTGGTCATGATGTGTCGATGGTCTATATCGGCATGGCAACGGTGGCAATGGGCAGCGGGCTGTTTAAAGCTAACCCGGCCTCCCTGCTGTCAACCTGCTACGACAAAGACGATCCGCGTCTCGACGGCGCCTTCACCATGTTCTATATGTCGATCAACGTCGGCTCGCTGGTGTCCATGATGCTGACGCCGTGGCTGGCGGCGCGCTACGGCTGGAGCGTGGCGTTTTCGCTCTCCGTGGTCGGCCTGGCAATTACCGTGGTCAACTTCCTGCTCTGCCAGAAGATGGTGAAGAACTACGGCTCTAAGCCGGATTTCGCGCCGCTGAACCTCGGCAAGCTGCTGATGACGCTGATCGGCGTAGTGGTGCTGATCACGGTCGCCACCTGGCTGCTGCATCACCAGTTTATCGCCCGCATCGTGCTGGGGGTGATCGCGCTGGGCATCATTCTGGTGTTCGCTAAAGAAGCGTTCGCGCTGCAGGGTGCCGCGCGCCGCAAAATGATCGTCGCCTTCCTGCTGATGGTAGAAGCGATCGTCTTCTTCGTGCTTTATATGCAGATGCCGACCTCGCTTAACTTCTTCGCTATCCGCAACGTTGAACATACCATTCTGGGCATCGCCTTCGAGCCGGAGCAGTATCAGGCGCTGAACCCGTTCTGGATCATGGTCGCCAGCCCGATTCTGGCCGCCATCTATAACAAGCTGGGCGATCGCATGCCGATGCCGCACAAGTTCGCCTTCGGCATGGTGCTTTGCTCCGCCGCGTTCCTCGTGCTGCCGCTGGGCGCCAGCTTCGCCACGCAGCAGGGCATTGTTTCCGTTAACTGGCTGATCCTGAGCTATGCGCTGCAGAGCGTCGGCGAGCTGATGATCTCCGGCCTCGGCCTGGCGATGGTGGCGCAGCTGGTGCCGCAGCGCCTGATGGGCTTTATCATGGGCTCCTGGTTCCTGACCACCGCCGGCGCCGCGATGATTGCCGGCAAGGTCGCCAACCTGATGGCGGTGCCGGAAAACGTGACCGATCCGCTGCAGTCGCTGCAGGTTTACAGCGACGTGTTTAAGCAGATCGGCATCGTGACCGGGGTTATCGCCGTTCTGATGCTGCTGACCGCTCCGCTGCTGAACCGGATGACGGTGGATCGCGAAGCGGCGGCGAAACAGGCCGCGGAAAGCCACAGCTGATTCAGCGCGTGGAGTGAAAAAGCCGTCCCTGCGACGGCTTTTTTATTGCCCCCGCACTGACATTTGCCCGGTCGCGCAGTAGGATGATCCTTACCCCCGCATGCAACAAGGAGCATTGTATGAAACTCTTCAGTAAAGCTGGCGCCTGTTCCCTTTCTCCCCATATCGTTCTGCGCGAATGCGATCTCGATTTCACTCAGGTTAATGTCGACCTGGCGAAAAAAGTGACCGAACGCGGCGAAGACTATCTGCAGATCAACCCGAAAGGTCAGGTTCCGGCGCTGGAGCTGGATGACGGCACGCTGCTTACCGAAGGCACCGCTATCGTGCAGTACCTGGCGGACCTGAAGCCCGATCGCCAGCTGCTGGCCCCGGCGGGCAGCCTGACGCGCTACCATACGCTGGAGTGGCTGAGCTATATCTCTACCGAACTGCATAAGGGCTTCAGCCCGCTGTTTCGCCCCGATACGCCGGAAGAGTTCAAGGTGAAGCAGCGCGAGCAGCTGCTGACGAAGTTCCGCTATGTCGATAATGCGCTGCGCGATAAGCAGTGGCTGCTCGGCGCGCGCTTTACCGTGGCGGATGCTTATCTGTTCGTCGTGACGCGCTGGGCGAAAGCGGTCAAGCTGGATCTTAGCGCGCTTGAGGCGCTGGCCGCCTGGCAGGCGCGCGTGGCGGAACGTCCGGCGGTGATCGCCGCGTTGAAGGCGGAAGGGCTGGCCTGATATGACAACGGGACGCGCAGGCGTCCCGTTTTGTTAACCGCGTATCAGGCTGAGCGCCTGCAGACGCTTACAGCCTTTCGGCGGCGAAATGCTGCGTTGGCCGCGCGATGCTCTCCTGAGCCGCCACCAGTTGCAGCTCATACTCGCCCATTTCATGGGTTTTCAGCATCACCTCATACACTGCGGCGGTAATATGCTCCAGCGACTGCTTCAGCGTTTCGCCTTTCAGCAGGTTGACCAGCAACATGCCACTGGTAAGATCGCCGACGCCGACCGGCTGACGCACGCCGAAATCGATCAGCGGACGGCTGATATGCCAGGCTTCCTGCGCCGTCACCAGCAGCATTTCAAAACGATCGCTGCGGCGCCCGACGCGCGCCAGATGTTTCACCAGTACGATTTTCGGCCCCTGAGCGATGAGCTTACGTGACACTGTCACTGCCTCCTCGACGCTGGCGACGCTGGTGCCGCTGAGCATCTCCAGCTCCAGCAGGTTCGGCGCGATAATGTCGCTGGCGGGCAGCGAAGATTTGCAGTGAAATTCCGCCACGCCCGGCGCCACGATGCAGCCTTTCTCCGGGTGGCCCATCACCGGATCGCAAAAATACCAGGCGTTGGGATTCGCCGCTTTCACCTGACGCACGATCTCCAGAATCTGTTCGCCCTGCTCCGCAGACCCCAAATAACCGCTTAATACCGCGTCACAGGTCTTCAGGCGATCGATATCGGCGATGCCCTTCACAATATCGGTTAAGTGCGACGCGGGCATCACGGTGCCGGTCCAGTGGCCATACTGCGTATGGTTGGAAAACTGCACGGTATTGAGCGGCCAGACATTGACGCCCATGCGGCGCATCGGGAATTCCGCCGCACTGTTGCCTGCGTGACCGAATACGACGTGAGACTGAATAGCGAGAATATTTTTCATCATAAAACCTGCACAGCCTTGCCAAAAAATTAAGGCCGGTCGAACCGGCCTTAAGCATCTTATTATTTCCAGCACACCAGACAGTAGTGCTTTTTACCGCGGCGCAGCAGCGTAAAGCGGCCAAACAGCTTATCGCCGTCGCTAAAGCGGTACTCCGCGTCAGACTGCTTTTCACCATTAACCGTAACCGCGTTAGAGCTGATCATGGTGCGCGCCTGACCGCGCGACGGCACCAGCTCCGCCGTGACCAGCGCCTGCTGCAGATCGGCGTCGGCCTCCAGATGGATAACCGGCATGCCGTCCTGCGCCAGCTGCTCGAAGTCCGCTTCGGTCATGTCGCTCAGGCTGCCGGAGAACAGGCTCTGGGTAATGCGCTTCGCCGCTTCCAGACCCGCTTCGCCATGCACCAGACGCGTAACCTGCTCCGCCAGCACATACTGCGCGCGCGGCGCCTTGCCGCTGTTTTTATCCTCTTCCTCCAGCGCATCGATCTCTTCAATGCTCATAAAGGTGAAGAATTTCAGGAAACGGTAAACGTCAGCGTCGGCGGTATTGATCCAGAACTGGTAGAACTTGTACGGGCTGGTTTTCTTCGCATCCAGCCATACTGCGCCGCCTTCGGTTTTGCCGAATTTGGTGCCGTCCGCTTTGGTGATCAGCGGCACGGTCAGGCCAAACACCTGGTTCTGATGCAAACGACGCGTCAGATCGATGCCGGATGTAATATTGCCCCACTGATCGGACCCGCCGATCTGCAACGCCACGCCATAGCGTTCGTTCAGGCAGGCGAAATCGTAACCCTGCAGCAGGTTATAGGAGAATTCGGTAAAGGAAATGCCCTGATCTTCACGGTTCAGGCGCTGTTTGACCGCTTCTTTGTTAATCATCTGGTTAACAGAGAAGTGCTTGCCGATATCGCGCAGGAAGGTCAGCACGTTCATACTGCCGAACCAGTCGTAGTTGTTCGCCGCGATGGCGCTGTTGTCGCCACAGTCGAAATCGAGGAACGGCGCAACCTGACCGCGGATTTTTTCAACCCATTCATTGACCGTCTCGGCGGTGTTCAGCTTGCGTTCAGCCGCTTTGAAGCTGGGATCGCCGATCAGACCGGTGGCGCCGCCCACCAGCGCAACGGGTTTGTGTCCTGCATCCTGGAAACGTTTCAGACAAAGCAAAGGTACCAGATGGCCCAAATGCAAGCTGTCGGCGGTTGGGTCGAAGCCGCAATAGAGAGCGATTGGCCCTTGCGCCAGTCTCTCTGCTAACGCATCCTCGTCCGTCACCTGGGCTACCAGGCCCCGCTCTTGCAATTGTTTAATCAGGTTACTGCTGGTCATTAAAGACTCCATGTTGTAACGACTGCACCTATGCTGGTACACAGCTTTCCGCTGACATGCGGAGAAATGAAGGCGTATAGAATAAAGCGCCGCCGCCGCCAGCGCCAGCGCTGCAAACGATATTTGCTGAATTCAGGGCGCCAGCCGATCGATTTTCCAGCTGTCGCCTTCACGCTGATAGAAAAAGCGATCGTGCAGCCGGTTTTCGCCGCCCTGCCAGAACTCCATCGCATCGAATTTGACGCGGAAGCCGCCCCAGAAACTGGGCAGCGGCACATCGCCCTGACTGAACTTTTGCTTCAGTTCGAGGAATTTGCCCTCCAGCACGCCCCGCGCCGAAATGCGGCTCGACTGCTGCGATACCCAGGCGCCGATCTGGCTGTCGCGCGGACGGCTGTGGAAATATTTCACCACCTCCAGCGTCGAGAGCTTTTCCACCTGCCCCAGCACCATCACCTGACGCTCAAGAAAGTGCCAGGGAAACAGCAGGCTGACGCGCGGGTTATCCGCCAGCTGCTGCGCCTTACGGCTGCCCAGATTGGTGTAAAACACCATGCCGCGCTCATCAAAGTGCTTCAACAGCACGATGCGCTGGTATGGCTGCCCCTGTGCGTCCACCGTAGCGACACACATCGCGGTGGGATCGGGGAGCTGGGCGTCGCACGCCTGACGCAGCCACTGTTCAAACAGCACCAGCGGCCGCTCGGGAAGATCCTTACGACGCAAGCCGCCGCGGGTATATTCGCGCCGCAGGTGGGCAATCTGTTGCAAACTCTCGTTGTCACTCATAACCGGATTCAACCATAGCGAAAGGGTGAATGCATTGTGCTACTCCCCTTGATGAAATTCAACGCGTTAGCGCATGCCCTCGCGCTGGCAGTCATTAACGATTATGCGCTGGTTGCGCTCTATCGTCGCGCTGTCGCCTTCGGTGCGAAGGCGCCAGGTGTCGTCGCTGTAGCTGGCGCCGGAGGCGGAAGCCTCCTGCCGCAGCGTCAGCGACTGGCCGTTCATCACCAGCTGCGCCTGCTGCTGCGTCAGAGTGACCGTCAGCGGCAGCGTGCCGCAGCGATAGTGCAGCACCTGCGCCTCATCCTGCTGCTTGCCGGCCAGCCCGCAGCCGGTCAACAGAAGCGCGATCGTTAACGTCAGGCTCTTTTTCATGTTTTTTCTCTCATTGCGATATTTACAGCGGCGGACGGTTGGCGGGATAGATCGCCCCCAGGATAGTTGCTTCGCGCGCGCCGGTGACCGAAGGCAGATTGCCGGGCAGCCCGGACAGCGTGCGCCAGGCGAGCCAGGCAAACGCCAGCCCTTCCATATCGTCGCCGTTAATGCCCACCTCGTCGGTCGTCAACACTTCCGTGCCGGCCAGCTGCGCCGCCAGCCGCGCCATCAGCAGCGGATTACGCGCGCCGCCACCGCACACCAGCAGTCGATCGCAGCCGCCGCTCAGCAGCACCTGCTCGCTGATGGTCACCGCCGTCAGCTCCAGCAGCGTCGCCTGCACATCCTGCGGCGCCAGGCCAGGAAAGCGGCGCAGCTGTTGTTCCACCCAACCGAAATTAAAATATTCCCTGCCGGTACTTTTCGGCGCCGGCAAAGCGAACCAGGCGTCGCTCAGCATCTGCTTCAGCAGCGGCAGGATGACGGTGCCGCTGGCGGCCCAGGCGCCGTCCTTGTCATAGGGCTGCCCGCGATGGCGCCAGATCCAGGCGTCCATCAGCATATTGCCGGGACCGGTGTCGTAACCGCCTGGCGCCCTGCCGGGGATCAGCAGCGAGAGATTGGCGATGCCGCCGATATTCAGCACCATGCGCCGCTCCTGCGGGTGCATCAGCAGCGCCTGATGAAAAGCGGGCACCAGCGGCGCCCCCTGTCCGCCCAGCGCCATATCGCGTCGACGAAAATCGCCCACGACCGTCACGCCGGTCGCGGCGGCTATCTGATTATTGTCGCCGATCTGCATGGTACAGGGCGCCTCGCCCCAGGGCTCATGCCAGACGGTCTGCCCGTGGCAGCCGATAGCGGTGATATCCTCTGCGCTCAGGTTTTGCTGCTTCATCAACGTCAGCACCGCCTCGGCGAACAGGCGCCCCAGGCGCGTGTCCAGCTGCCCCAGCTGCGACAACGTCAGGCTCTGTCCCTGATTGATTGCCAGCAGTTCCTGGCGCAGTGCCTGCGGCACCGGATGGCAGTAGCTGGCCTGCTGCGCCACCATGCGATCGTCAATCGCCGCCAACACCACATCCACGCCATCCAGGCTGGTGCCGGACATCACGCCAATATAGCGTCCCGATTTCATTGTCTTACCTTACTTCCTTAATGGAAGAGCATTCAGATTATTTTCAGCCTGGCAAAAAAGACCCGTTAATTCTATGATTAATTGTTAGTTTTCATAGACAGCTCGACGCTTTTACACTCAGGGAGTATTTTTTCCTGGCATTATTGAATTTTTGTTTATACATCGCGGTCTATGCTCAGCCATCGTTTGGTTCGCAGGAGAGCGAGACAGACGAAGGTTATGCCATATAATGAATTATCTATGGCTGCCTTTTCGATGCAGCCGACAGTCATGAAAGGAGTTTTATATGATTAAGCGTTTATGTGTCGTGGCGCTGGCTGGCATCACGCTGGCAGGCTGTACCAATACGGATACGCTTTCCGGCGACGTATACAGCGCCAACGAAGCCAAGCAGGTGCAGAGCGTAAGCTACGGTACGCTGGTTTCCGTACGTCCGGTAAAAATCCAGGGCGGAGATGAGAATAACGTGATCGGCGCTATCGGCGGTGCGGTACTGGGCGGCTTCCTGGGCAATACCGTCGGCGGCGGCACGGGCCGCAGTCTGGCGACGGCGGGCGGCGCGGTGCTTGGCGGCGTAGCGGGCCAGGGCGTTCAGGGCGCGATGAATAAAACGGACGGCGTAGAACTGGAGATCCGTAAGGACGACGGCAACACCATTCTCGTGGTGCAGAAGCAGGCAGCCAGCCGCTACTCCGTCGGTCAACGCGTAATGCTGGCGTCAAATGGCAGCCAGGTAACCGTTTCTCCCCGTTAATCTTAGCTGTCTGGCTTGAAAAACCGACGCCGCGCGTCGGTTTTTTTATGGCGGCTATTCGCTCTTTTTCTGCAGTTCGACAATATTTTTTTCCAGCCGCGCGATCAGCGTAATTAACTGATCCACTTCCCGTTTTGAGATGCCCGCCAGGATATCGTCGCGCGTCGCGTCAATGACATGTTCGACCTGCTGGATAATGGGTTCCGCCGCTTTGGTCAGCTTGATGCGTTTCGCCCGCCGGTCGTTAGCGCAGGTGCAGCGGACAATCAGCCCTTTCTCTTCGAGTTGGTCGAGCGTGCGCACCAGAGAAGGCTGTTCAATGCCGATAGCTTTAGCCAGCTGAATCTGTGACTGATGAGGAGGCAACTGATGGATGTTATGCAGAGTGACCCAGTGCGTCTGTGTAAGTTCCAGCGGTTTAAGTCGTTGATCGATTAGCGCACGCCAGATGCGCACTAAACGTGCCAAATCCGTTCCTAATGGCGTATCCAATTTCATCTCCTTATAATTAGCTTGCTAGCAATCAAGCATGATTTTAGCCTATTTTGCGAGTTTACAATGCAAAATACAAATTCAGCACGCCCTGCTAAAGGCCGTTATTCCTGATGATTGACGCCCTGCAATCGGGCGGCAGCGGCGGTTTCTTCTCCTTTCACTCCCCGCTTCTACGCACTTCTCTGATTTTCTTCCTTACGTCCAGAAACGGCATAAACCGCCTTCGCCACGACCATCATCTCCGACATGCGCATGACAACAATGGGCATCGTCTTAAAGCGCAACGCCGTGCCCCGCTCATCTCACTGCCCGCCAGTGGTGCAACAGCGCAAAGAAAAGAGTAGCGTCGAGATGGTTGAAATATGCTGATAATAAACAAAGAATTGGCCTCATGCGGCAAAATATTATGCGCTGCGGTCGTCTCACTGTTATTTGTGCGAGAACGATCGCAACGCGAAGCGCCATTGCCCTATTTAATCACACCACAGGCGTAACGATCGCCGCCGCCGCCCAACGGTTTGGGATGGTCGCTGTGATTATCGCCGCCCATATGCACCATCAGCGCCCGGCCAGAAATCTCACTGATTTTTTTCAAACGCGGCGCCAGAACGGGATAGTCGGCACGGCCATCCTGTGTGACGTAGAGCGCCGGCAGATCGCCTAAGTGTCCTTCAGCCCAGGGGCCAAAATGCTTACCGCTGTTTTGCGGATCGAAGTGCCCGCCCGCCGCGCCGCCCGGTACGGTTTTTCCGTCGGTGACAGCAGGTTCGCAGCTGCCGTTCGCATGGACATGGAAGCCATGAATGCCCGCTGGCAGATGGGAGAGCGCTGGCGTAAAGGACAGCCCATACGCGGTTTCATCGATTTTGACCGTTCCCACCGATTCGCCGATGCCTTCTTTGGTCAGGTTATGTAACGTGACCTCCTGGCTCGCCGCCTGCGCATAGCCAGCTATCAGCAGCGTCAGCGCCGCTAAACCATAGTGTTTCATCCAGCCTCCTGAAGTATGTCGGGGTTCTCCCTAAGCCTGGACGGATTTTCACATTTGATCGAACGGCGGCGGTTTTTTTGCGTTTCTTTACGGCACGTCGTAGCCCAGCGCCGCTTTGCGAATGCGAAACCACTGCTGACGATTCAGCTGAAGCGACAACACATCCAGCGCGGCGCGCACGCGTTCGATTTTACCGGAGCCGATAATCGGCAGCGGCGCCGACGGTAAACGCATTACCCAGGCATAGACCACCTGCTCTATCGAGGCGGCGCCCGTCTCTTCGGCGATCGCGCGCAGTTCCGCGCGCAGCGGCGAGAAACGTTCCGCGCAGAACAGCTGGCCGCCGCCCAGGCAGGACCAGGCCATCGGTTTGATGCGCAGCTGTTGACACTGATCGAGCGTGCCGTCCAGCAGCGTATCCTGACGCAGCGGCGAAATCTCCACCTGGTTAGTGGCGAGCGTAAACGGCAGCCTTGACTGTAACAGCGCAAACTGCGCCGGCGTAAAGTTAGAGACGCCGAAATGTCGCACCTTGCCGCTCTGATGCAGCGCGGTAAAGGCTTCCGCCACCTCATCCGCATCCATCAGCGGATCGGGGCGGTGGATCAGCAGCAGATCGAGATAGTCGGTACCGAAGTGCCGCAGGGAATTTTCCGCGCTGCGGATGATATGCGCGCCATCGGTAATATAGTGACCAAGCGCGTTTTCCGGTTTGGCGGTGGTGGCGATGCCGCACTTGGTGACCAGCTCCATACGCGCGCGCAGCGCAGGGGCCAGCCGCAACGCGGCGCCGAAGGCGGCTTCACATTGGTAGTCGCCATAAATATCCGCATGATCGACGGTGGTGACGCCCAGATCAAGATGCTGTTCAATAAAGCCCACCAGCTGCTGCGGCGCCATCTGCCATTCCATTAGCCGCCAGTAGCCCATCACCATACGGGAGAATTCCGGGCCCTGGGGCGCAATACGTACGCGTTCAATCATTTTATTTACCTTTGCAGCTCAGTGTCAGGAACGGCAGTATACGCCGACGCCAGGGAAAAAAAGCGGGAAATATCAAAAGAGTGACGGCTGTTGCGGTTCTTCCGGCTGCGGCGCTTTCTCGCTGCGGCGCTGGCGCAGGTAGCGCTGGCGACAGAGCCTCAGCACTTCACGCTTGTGCGCGTCGCTATAGCTCATCCAGTTGAAGCGTTCTTCGCGGGTGCGTAAACAGCCACGGCAGTAACCGCGCTCGTCTGACTGACAGATGCCCCGGCACGGGCTTGGCACCGGGAAAAATTCAAGTTGCTCAGCCACATCGCCTCCTGTTTAAACCGCATCTTTTATTGAAGACAGCATCCGCCCTGTACGCAAGTTTAACGTCTAAAAATCGTTCAGCGCGCACAAACGGCGTTTAATCGCAGCTTAACCAAACGGTTAGCGATTCCTTTATTGGCGTCGGGTTAAGGTTTCGCTAAGGTTTTTCAGCTAAGCTACAAAGAAATCCTTTAATTTTAATTAATTATGCAACGACTGAAAAAAATACGCTGTAGTGAATCCCTGTTTCTGACCGGCTGCGCGCTGTTTTTCACCTTTATTCTAAACGGCATGTTTATCGTACGCGCCGCCGAACGCACGCCGCTGAGCCATCTACATGATTATCTGTTTATCGCCACGATTCCGCTGGTGCTGTTTTGCGCCTTTATGCTGGTGTTTAATCTGCTGGTGTTGCCGTGGATAGGTAAGCCGCTGTTAATTATTTTGCTACTGTGCGGCGCGGGGGCGAACTATTTTATGTACAGTTTCGGCACCGTTATCGACACCAATATGGTGCAAAACGTTTTCGAAACGGACCTGCAAGAGGCGACCGCCCTGCTCAGCCCTCGCTATATACTGTGGATGCTGTTGATGGGCGTACTGCCTTCCCTCATCATTCTTATGGTAAGCGTCAGGCAGACGCGTCCCTGGTGGTTTGCGCTGGCGATGCGCGCGCTGTGGTGCATCGGCTCCCTGCTGATGATTCTGCTGATAGCGGCGCTGATGTATAAGGATTACGCCTCGCTGTTCCGTAATAACAAAGGCCTGGTGAAAATGGTGACGCCGCCCAACGTGGTCAGCGGAGTCATTCACTATGTCGATAACCGCTGGCTGCAGGGCAGTAAAGAGCTGGTGCGTATCGGGCAGGATGCGCAAAAGGGCCCGCTGATTAAGGCGGTGCAGAAAAAAACGCTGGTGGTGTTTGTGCTGGGCGAAACGGCGCGCGCGGAAAATTTCTCTCTCGGCGGCTATGCGCGCGAGACCAACCCGAAGCTGAAGCAGCAGCAGGTGATCTACTATCAGCACGCCACGTCCTGCGGGACCGAAACGGCGGTTTCCGTGCCCTGCATGTTCTCAGGCATGACGCGCGCCGATTATGACGCGAATCTGGCGCGCCATCAGGAAGGGTTAATGGATGTGCTGGCGCATGCCGGCGTCAATGTGATGTGGCGTGAAAACGACGGCGGCTGTAAAGGCGCCTGTAACCGTATTCCGCACACCGATATGACGCAGTGGAAGCTGAAAGAGTATTGTCAGAGCGACTACTGTCTGGATGACGTGCTGCTGCACCGTCTGTCGAACTACATCGACAGCGTGAAGGATGATTCGGTGATTGTGCTGCATCAGATGGGTAGCCATGGCCCCGCTTACTATCGGCGCTATCCGCCGGCGATGCGTCAGTTTACGCCGACCTGCGACAGCAACCAGATTCAGGATTGCGATCATCAGGCGCTGGTCAACACCTATGATAATACGCTGCTCTATACCGATTCGATGGTGAGCGACACGATTGATCTGCTGAAACGCTATAGCGATCGCTTTAACGTAGCGCTGATCTATCTCTCCGATCACGGCGAATCGCTGGGCGAGCGCGGCATGTATCTGCACGGCGCGCCCTGGCTTTTTGCGCCGAGCCAGCAGACGCATATACCGTTCCTGATGTGGCTTTCACCCGATTACGCTCACACCTTCGGCGTTGACGAGAGCTGTATGCGCCAGCGCGCGCAGCAGGATGAGGTGTCGCAGGATAACGTGTTCCATACTCTGCTGGGCATGATGAATATCCAGACCTCGGTCTATAAGCCAGGCCTTGACCTGTTGAAACGCTGCCAGGCGCATTAGGGTTGCATTAGACCAACTGGTCTATTACCCTGAGGGACATGAATAAAACGACACGACATGATACCCGCGAACAGCTGCTCGCCACCGGCGAGCAGCTTTGTTTACAGCGCGGCTTTATCGGCATGGGCCTGAGCGAGCTGTTAAGTCAGGCGGGCGTGCCGAAAGGATCGTTTTATCACTATTTTCGTTCGAAGGAAGCCTTTGGCGTGGCGATGCTGGAGCGTTACTTCAGCAGCGTAAGCCACGCGATGCAGAGCTGGTTCGATGATCGGCCGTCGGCGCCGCGCCAGAAGCTGCTGGACTATTACCAGCAGGCGGAGCAGCGCTTTCGCGCGACGGGCCATATCGAAAACTGTCTGGCCGTAAAAATCTCTGCGGAAGTCTGCGATCTCTCAGAGGAGATGAGACTAACGCTGGCGCACGGCGCCGCCGCGCAGATAGCGATTCTAACGAGCACGCTGCGCCAGGCCGCTGCGCAGGGCGAGCTTCAGCCAGGCTGGACGCCGGAGGTAATGGCTCAAACGCTCTACTCGCTCTGGCTGGGCGCCAGCTTGCAAAGCAAAATCCGTCGCGACGGCAGCGCGTTAACCCAGGCGCTACAGGCAATTTTGCAGCTGCTGGCGGCGCGTTAAATAAAAACGCCCATTTCAAGTCGACTGGTCTACTCAACCTGGCGGCAGTGCCGTTGCAAATCGGCGGCTATACTAAGCTTTTTTGACCGTCATCGGATGATGACACCCTTTTGGAGAATATTATGCGCTTACTTCACACTATGCTGCGCGTTGGCGATATGCAGCGCTCCCTCGATTTTTATACGCGTGTTCTCGGCATGCGTCTGCTGCGTGAAAGCGAAAACCAGGAGTACAAATACAGCCTGGCGTTTGTAGGTTATACCGACGAAAGCGAAGGCGCGGTCATCGAACTGACCTACAACTGGGGCGTGGATAAGTACGACCTCGGCAACGCTTACGGCCATATCGCGCTGGGCGTGGACGATGTTGCGGCGACCTGCGAAAAAATTCGCCAGGCGGGCGGCAACGTGACGCGTGAAGCGGGCCCTGTAAAAGGCGGCACCACCGTTATCGCTTTCGTGGAAGACCCGGACGGCTACAAAATCGAGCTGATTGAAAACAAGCAGGCCGGACAAGGCCTCGGCCACTAAGTTTCAGGGCGCCTGCGGGCGCCCTTCTTTTTTGCGCTGCTGCAAGCGGCGACGAAATTTGCCATAATGCGCGCTGCATTTTTTCGCCAATGAGATCCTGATGTCTGAACCGAAACAACTGAACGCCTTATCCGACCGCTTTCGCGGCTTTTATCCGGTGGTGATTGATGTGGAAACCGCCGGGTTCAATGCGAAGACCGATGCGCTGCTGGAAATCGCCGCCGTCACGTTGAAAATGGATGAAGAAGGCTGGCTGCAGCTTGACCAGACCCTGCATTTTCACGTCGAGCCTTTCGAAGGCGCGATTCTGCAACCGGAGGCGCTGGCGTTCAACGGCATCGATCCCCATAATCCCCTGCGCGGCGCCGTCAGCGAATATGACGCGCTGCATGAAATTTTTAAGCAGGTGCGCAAAGGGCTGAAGGATCGCGGCTGCAATCGCGCCATTATGGTGGCGCATAATGCCAACTTCGATCACAGCTTTATGATGGCCGCCGCCGAACGCGCTGGTCTGAAGCGTAACCCGTTTCACCCCTTCGCCACTTTCGACACCGCGGCGCTTAGCGGCCTGGTCGTCGGCCAGACGGTGCTGGCGAAAGCCTGTAAAGCGGCCGGCATCGCCTTTGACGCCAGTCAGGCGCACTCTGCGCTTTACGATACCGAGCGCACCGCAGAACTTTTTTGCGAGCTGGTGAACCGCTGGAAACGTTTAGGCGGCTGGCCGCCGCTGCCGGTAGAAGATGAGGAGCCGGTCGAAGAAGCGCTGAAGCTGGAGGAGTAGCCGCCGCACGCCAGTAAAAAAGGGCGCCGATGCGCCCTTTTATTTTTTAGCAGCTGGCTAAAACTTATTCCGCCGCTTTATATTTTTCCGCCGTCTCTTTGATCAGCGTTTGCAGCTCGCCGCGCTGGAACATTTCGACAACGATATCGCAGCCGCCGACCAGTTCGCCATCCACCCACAACTGCGGGAAGGTCGGCCAGTTGGCATATTTAGGCAGTTCAGCGCGGATATCCGGGTTTTGCAGGATATCCACATAGGCGAAGCGCTCGCCGCAGGCAGAGAGAGCCTGAACCGTCTGAGCAGAAAAACCACAGCTTGGCAGCTTCGGCGAGCCTTTCATGTACAGCAGGATCGGGTTTTCTGCGATCTGGCGCTGAATTTTTTCAACAGTACTCATAATTGCCTTCCTTAAATAGCTTGCTTCGTGTCTATTGATTGTAGCGACTGTAGCGGGTCACTGAAAACGACATTTTCTGTAGGGATAAATGATTTAGCGCATTATGCCAAATGCTGCTGATAAAATAACGTCCGCTTCTTCATCATTACGCCCGGCGATTAATAAATAGTAATAATTCTGTCGAGATAAGCGCCTGTTTCGGTTTATTTTTACATCTTTATGCAATTAAAGGCCATTCAATTGCAAAAGGCTTTATCTTTTCGGAAAAAGTTAGATTAGAATCGGCCTTCAGGGGTCTGCCTTATGGCAGAAATAGGATCAACTTCGCGCCGTTATCGCGCTATTACTGTAACCACACTATGCGTTTATTGATTACGCTTTTTATGCTGGCTTTTGCTCAGCTGTTCTTTAACGTTGCGCAGGCCTCTCCGCAGGCGCCGGTTAAGGCCAGTCAGCATAAGATTGATAAGAAAAGCGCCCGTGAAGATGAACGGCGCAAGCGTCGCCCCTTAAAAACCACCAGTAAAAAAACGCGTACGGCGACGGCGGAAAAAAGCAAAGTCAAAAAGAAAGGCAAAACGGCAACCGTCGCGGTATCCCCAGCGTTAACCACGAAAAAAGGCCGCTCACCGGTTAAAACGGCAAAAGAGAACAGCGCAAAGAAAAAAAGTATGGCCAGGACGGCGAAGGCGCGCTATGGCCATCAGCGCGGCGATAAAAAGCAGACCAAGGCCCGTGGCCCGCTCGAAATGAGTAAGGCGCACCGCGAGCGTTATCAGAAAGCGCGTGAAACGGCGATGAACAAGCTGATGGGTCAGCTGGGCAAACCTTACCTGTGGGGCGGCACCTCGCCTCACACCGGCTTCGACTGCAGCGGTCTGGTCTGGTACGCCTATAAGGATGTGGTGAAATTTAAAATTCCCCGCACCGCCAATGAGATGTATCACTTGCGTGACGCCGCGCCGGTCAACCGTCAGTCGCTGGAAAAAGGCGATCTGGTCTTTTTCCGCATTAATAACCGCGGCGCCGCCGATCACGTTGGCGTTTATCTTGGCAACGGTCGTTTTATTCAGTCGCCGCGCACCGGTAAAGATATTCAAATCAGCCAGCTCAGCGATGATTACTGGGAGCGCCATTATGTCGGCGCGCGTCGCGTAATGACGCCAAAAACCATCCGCTAAGCGCGTTGCGCAACAAAAAAGCCTGTCTTGCGACAGGCTTTTTTTATACGCATCATCCGATCAATGCATGACAGCGGTTAAGCTGAAAGCGATGATCATCAGCAATGCTGCGACAGTGGTGCTTAACGACAGCTTTAAATCGGTGCTCACCCGGCCTCTCCTTTAACCACACAAACAATAACGGTATAGATTTTCCCATACTCACCGGTAAAAATCTCGTTTTCTTTGCGTCAGCTTGATAGAATCCCCGCCTTGCGTTGCGCAACACCGGCAAACCGTCGCTGTTGGCCCTTTTTTAAAGACGTCCCGCCTGCCAGACGTATCTCAGCCAGCACAATGACAATGGATAAGCACGCTGAAGCAGGCCGCGAGGACGCAAACGTTTAACATTAGCCTTATCAAACCCTTATGATAAGCGCAGGAGTATCTTTTTAATGGCAACAATCAAAGATGTCGCGAAGCGTGCCGGCGTGTCTACGACGACGGTGTCACACGTCATCAATAAAACCCGCTTTGTCGCGGAAGAGACGCGCGAGGCGGTGTGGGCGGCCATCAAAGAACTACACTATTCGCCCAGCGCGGTCGCGCGCAGCCTGAAGGTGAACCACACCAAGTCGATCGGCCTGCTGGCGACCTCCAGCGAAGCGCCCTATTTTGCGGAAATCATCGAAGCGGTGGAAACGCGCTGCTTCGCCCGCGGCTATACCCTGATTCTGGGCAACGCCCATAACGATCTGCAAAAGCAGCAGGCATATCTGTCGATGATGGCGCAAAAGCGCGTCGACGGTCTGCTGGTAATGTGTTCTGAATATCCTGAAGCGCTGCTGAAGATGCTTGAGGAGAACCGCAATATCCCGATGGTGGTGATGGACTGGGGCGAGTCGCGCGGCGACTTTACCGATACCGTGCTGGATAACGCTTTTGAAGGCGGCTACATCGCAGGCCGCTATCTGATTGAACGCGGCCATCGCGATATCGGCGTGATTCCCGGACAGATGGAGCGCAACACCGGCGGCGGCCGTCTTGCCGGCTTTATGAAGGCGCTGAACGAGGCGAATATACCGGTGCGCGAAGAGTGGATCGTGCAGGGCGATTTCGAGCCGGAGTCGGGCTACCGCGCCATGCAGCAGATCCTGGCGCAGAAGCAACGCCCTACCGCCGTCTTCTGCGGCGGCGACATTATGGCGATGGGCGCTATTTGTGCGGCGGATGAGATGGGCCTGCGCGTGCCGCAGGATATTTCGGTGATCGGTTATGATAACGTGCGCAACGCGCGCTATTTTACGCCAGCGCTGACAACCGTTCATCAGCCGAAAGAGCAACTAGGCGAAACCGCCTTCGATATGCTGCTGGATCGCATTATCAACAAGCGCGAAGAATCGCAAACGATTGAGGTGCATCCGACGCTTATTGAACGCCGCTCGGTGGCTGACGGCCCGTTCCGCGACTATCGTCGTTAATGCTTTACGTCATCGCGGCTTATCCCTGCCGCGACCTTTGCCTTGCCGCTCAGGATAATGCGCTATCCTGAGTGCTCTCTTCCTCACGCAGCCACTCCCGATTCAGCGTCTCCGTATCGCCCAGATAATCCAGCAGCCAGCTCAGCGCCGGCGAACCGCTCTGTTCCGACCAGCTGACGCAGCAGTGGCTGTCGGGAAAAGGCACCGGCAGCGGCAACTCCGTCAGTTCCTGCGTCGCCAGCAGCGGCGCGGCGAAATGGCCGGGTACCATGCCAACGCAGAGACCGGCGCGCAGGCAGTCGAAAGCGCTCTCCCAGTCAGGCACCACCAGCCGTCGCTGATTGTCCAGTGTCCAGGTGGTGCGGCGCGGCAGCGCGCGCGAGGTATCCTCCAGCACCAGTGAAGGCCAGGGACGGATATCATCATCCTGCAGGCCGCCGGTCGCTGCGGCCAGCGGATGGCTGGCGCTGACCACGCAGCGCCAGTTGAGCGCGCCCATATCACGGAAGGCGAAGCGGCCGCCGACGGGGATCGCCTGCGTCGCGCCGATTGCCACATCGACACGCCCGTCCGCCAGCGCGTCCCAGACGCCGTTAAACACCTCCGGGGTGATTAACAGTTCCATATCGGGAAAATGGCGATAAAAATCGAGCACCAGCTGACGCGTGCGCTGCGGTTTTACAATGCGATCGACGGCGATGCTCAGCTGGCCGCGCCAGCCGTTCGCCACCTGCTGACACTGCCGGCGCGTGGCGAGCATTTTTTTGATAACAGCGCGGCCTTCACGAATAAAAAGCTCGCCCGCCTCGGTTAATACCACATCGCGATGACGACGTTCAAACAGCGGCACCGCCAGCCAGGACTCCAGCTGGCGCACGGTATAGCTGATGGCGGAAGGCACGCGATGCAGCTCCGCGGCGGCAGCGGAAAAGCTGCCGGTGCGGGCGACGGCGTCGACCACTTCAAGGGCATGTTCTGACCACATTTTCTGCCTGCAAAAATTTTGAAATCAACCGGCAAATTTTAGCGTTTCACATTCAGAAAAACATCCTTTACCCTCGCGCCGTCTGTTCACCTGCTAATTAATGAGAAAGAGATGTCTGGTTCAAAAGGATTTATGCTTTATCTGGCGCTGCTCAGTACGCTGGGTTTTCTCGCCACTGATATGTATCTGCCGGCGTTCACCGCCATGCAGGAAAGCTTCCACACCTCCGCAGGCGTCATCAGCGCCAGCCTGACGGTATTTCTTGGCGGCTTCGCCTGCGCGCAGCTGATATGGGGCCCCCTTTCCGACCGCTTCGGCCGTAAGCCGGTCCTGCTGTTCGGCCTGGCGCTGTTTGCCCTCGGCTGTGCGGGCATGCTGTGGGCGAATGAGACCTGGCAGATGTTGACCTTGCGCTTTATCCAGGCGGTGGGCGTCTGTTCCGCCACGGTAAGCTGGCAGGCGCTGGTGGTCGATCGCTATCGCGGCGCGCAGGCTAACCGCGTGTTCGCCACCATTATGCCGCTGGTCGCGCTTTCTCCGGCGCTGGCGCCGTTGCTGGGCGCCTGGGTGCTGAGCCACTTTTCATGGCGGGCTATTTTCCTGACGCTGCTGCTGGTGACCCTGCCACTACTGTTCGCTACAGCCAGGCTGAAAAAAGCGCCGGCGGCGGCCGCGCACGATTCGCGTCCGCGCGCCGGCTTTTTCACCATGCTGACCTCGCGCGTCTACGGCGGCAACGTACTGATCTATGCCGCCTGCTCCGCCAGCTTTTTCGCCTGGCTGACCGGCTCACCCTTTATCCTGCACGATCTCGGTTTAAGTCCGGCGGATATTGGCCTGAGCTATATGCCGCAAACCGTCGCTTTTCTGGCGGGCGGATTCGGCTGTCGCACCGCGTTGCAGCGTCGCAGCGGCAGGACGCTGTTGCCTGCGCTGCTGATCTTCTATGCAATCAGCGTCGTGTCGCTGTTTATGGTGGCGATGAGCGGAAAAGCGACGCTGTGGGGCCTGCTGGCGCCGTTCTGCGGCATGGCGCTGGCCAACGGCGCCATTTACCCTATTGTGGTGGCGAACGCGCTGCTGCCGTTCCCGCAGGATACCGGCAAGGCCGCCGCGCTGCAGAACTGCCTGCAACTGGGCCTCTGCTTTTTCGCCAGCCTGGCCGTTTCCGGCTGGCTCAGCCATCCGTTGCTGACCACCAGCGCAGTGATGCTGTTTACCGTACTGCTTGCCGTGCTGGGCTATTTTCTGCAGCTGACGCGCGAGGCGCAGACGGAATCAGAAAACGCGGCCTGAACGCATACACCTGTGCGCCACCGCGCGCAGTGATTGGTTAGCACACTAACTGTTAGCCGTTGTATATTCCCTGCCGTGAGCATATACTCCTTGCAAGGCAGTTACTTATAATAACCAGTGCGTTTTTCCGGTCGGGTCGGTCCGCTTTATTACGGGCCCGTCTGACCGGCCTGTTCATTCAGTTTCAATCCTCTGTTAAACGTCGGATATCTGGCACACGGTTTTCCGTGAGATTTCTCACAACCCTGTAGAAATTGACTATTCTGTTTCTCAGGTTCGTATCACACAGGTGATGGAGAAGCTATGAGTTCATCGTGCATAGAAGAAGTGAACCTGGAGGAAAACCATTGGTATCGTATCGCCCATGAGATGTTGGAAGTGGCTGATATCGAAGTCAATGGCAATCGCCCCTGGGATATTCAGGTGAAAAACCCTGACTTTTTTAAACGCGTCTTACAGGAGGGATCCCTCGGTCTGGGCGAGAGTTACATGGATGGCTGGTGGGAATGCGACCGGCTTGATATGTTTTTTCATCGCGTGCTGAAGCACAAACTGGATCAACAGCTCCCTCATCATTTCAAAGATACTTTACGCATCGCCGCCGCGCGTCTGACTAATCTGCAGTCAAAAAAACGCGCCTGGATGGTAGGCAAAGAGCATTACGATTTAGGCAACGATCTTTTTTCGCTTATGCTTGATCCCTTCATGCAATATTCCTGCGCCTATTGGAAAGAAGCAGGCACGCTGGAAGACGCGCAACAGGCTAAGCTAAAAATGATTTGCGAAAAGCTGCAGCTGAAGCCGGGTATGCGTCTGCTTGATATCGGCTGCGGTTGGGGCGGCCTTGCGGAGTTCGCCGCACGTCATTACGGCGTAACGGTGGATGGCGTCACCATCTCCGCGGAACAGCAAAAAATGGCGCAGCAGCGCTGCGAAGGGCTGGACGTCAATATTTTGTTGCAGGATTACCGCGACCTGAACGATCAGTATGACCGTATCGTTTCGGTAGGCATGTTCGAGCACGTCGGCCCTAAAAACTACGCCACCTATTTCGACGTGGTCGACCGCAACCTCAAGCCTGACGGCCTGTTCCTGCTGCATACCATCGGCGCGATAAAAACCGATATGAACGTCGATCCCTGGATCGATAAATATATTTTCCCCAACGGCTGCCTGCCGTCGGTGCGCCATATCGCCGTAGCCAGCGAACCTCACTTTATTATGGAAGACTGGCACAATTTCGGCGCCGATTACGATACGACGCTGATGGCGTGGTATGAGCGTTTTCTACAGGCCTGGCCGCAGCTGGAAGCGAAATATGGCGAGCGCTTTAAGCGTATGTTCACCTATTATCTGAACGCCTGTGCCGGGGCCTTCCGCGCGCGCGATATTCAGCTCTGGCAGGTGGTCTTTAGCCGTGGCGTGGAAGGCGGCCTGCGCGTGCCGCACTAATTGCCAGCCTCTGCGCAATGCATAAAAAAACAGGCAATCCGATTGCCTGTTTTTTTTTTCGTCTGGCGTTACGCGTCCGCGTCGGTGGCGTCGTCAGCCCTACTCGCAGCCTGGGCCGCTTCGCGCTGCGCCAGTACGCGTTCAACGGTATCGACAATCGCCTGGGTATGCGGATCGATCTCAATATTGACGCGATGTCCCAGCTTTTTCGCGCCGAGCGTAGTGCGCGCCAGCGTTTCGGGAATTAAATGTACGCAGAATTTGGTTTTCGTCACGTCGCCGACGGTCAGGCTGATGCCGTCAATGCCGATAAAACCTTTATGCAGGATATATTTCAACAGCGAGCTGTCCTGCGGCTTAAACCAGATTTCACGGTTATTTTCCGCGTTTATTATCTTACAGATCTCCGCGGTGGTCATAATATGGCCGGACATTAAATGTCCGCCGATTTCATCGCTGAATTTCGCCGCGCGTTCAATATTCACCACGTCGCCCGGCTGCAAATCGCCAAGATTAGTAATGCGCAGCGTCTCTTTTACCAGATCGAAACTGACGCGGTCGCCGTTAATTTCCGTTACGGTCAGGCAGCAGCCGTTATGCGCCACCGATGCGCCCAGCTCCAGGCCCGGCAATAACGCTGGCGGCATTTTAACGATATGGGTGCGAAAGTTGGTTTTCTCTTCAATGGCGACCACTTCTGCGGTGCCCTGCACAATTCCGGTAAACATAAGTTAGCCTCAGTCTGTTTTTGCTGATATTAACATACTCTCCGTTGCAGACCAGGCAAGCTAACAGATGAAGAGCCCGCGGTGGGGAGCTATAAAATGCGGTTTCTTTGCGGCCGCGTTGCCGCTATGATCTTTCGCCAGCAACAAGCGTCTCTTCTACTCTTTATTATCCTGCCCGTCAGGGCGAACGCTTATTCATTCTTATAACCATAAAAAGGTGTTTACGTGCAGAAGTATCTGACAGAAGCGCGGCAGCTCTTAGCGCTGGCTATTCCCGTTATCCTGGCGCAGGTTGCGCAAACGGCGATGGGCTTTGTTGATACCATTATGGCCGGCGCGGTGAGCGCCACGGATATGGCCGCCGTCGCAGTGGGCACCTCGGTGTGGCTGCCCGCAATTTTATTCGGCCACGGTTTGATACTGGCGCTGACGCCGGTGGTGGCGCAGCTCAACGGCTCCGGGCGGCGCGATCGCATCGCCCGGCAGGTGCGTCAGGCTTACTGGCTTGCCGCGCTGGTGGCGGTGCTGATTATGGCGGTGCTGTGGAACGCCGGCTATATGATCCGCGCCATGCACAATATCGATCCGGCGCTGACCGATAAAGCGGTCGGCTATCTGCGCGCGCTGTTATGGGGCGCGCCAGGCTATCTCTTTTTTCAGGTGGCGCGCAATCAGTGCGAAGGCCTGTCAAAAACCAAACCCGGCATGGTGATGGGCTTTATCGGTCTGCTGGTTAATATTCCGGTTAACTACATCTTTATCTATGGTCATTTCGGCATGCCGGCGCTGGGCGGTGTCGGCTGCGGCGTGGCGACAGCGTCGGTCTACTGGGTGATATTTATCGTGATGCGCCTGTGGATCAAACGGGCGCGCTCGATGCGCGACATCACCCTGCCGGGCTACTTCAGCGCGCCTGACTGGGCGGTGCTTAAGCGCCTGACGCTGCTCGGCCTGCCGGTAGCGCTGGCGCTCTTTTTCGAAGTGACGCTGTTCGCCGTCGTCGCTCTGCTGGTGTCGCCGCTGGGCATCGTCGACGTCGCCGGTCACCAGATCGCGCTGAACTTCAGTTCGCTGATGTTCGTACTGCCGCTGTCGCTCGGCGTGGCGACCACCATTCGGGTCGGCTTTCGCCTCGGCCAGGGCTCGGTGGAGGCGGCGAAGGTCGCCGCCTGGACCGGTCAGGGCGTTGGGATTATGATGGCGGCCTGCACTGCGCTGTTTACCGTCACCTTCCGCGAGCAGATCGCCCTGCTCTACAACGATAACCCGCAGGTGGTCGCGCTGGCGGCGCAGCTGATGCTGCTGGCGGCGGTTTATCAATTTTCCGATTCGATTCAGGTGATCGGCAGCGGCATTCTGCGCGGCTATAAAGATACCCGCTCGATTTTCTTCATCACCCTGGTCGCCTACTGGGTGATTGGCCTGCCGAGCGGCTATCTGTTGGCGTTAACCGACTGGCTGGTGCCGGCAATGGGGCCAGCCGGTTTCTGGTGCGGTTTTATTCTGGGGCTGACCTCCGCCGCCGTAATGATGATCTGGCGTATACGTCGATTGCAAAGATTGCCGGCTGAGCGGATTCTGCAACACGCCTCGCGCTGAAGTTAAAGGCCTGCCGCGCTTAAAAAAACGGCGGGTCGCACAGATGCTGGGCAGTTGCGCAGAAATTTGCATGTTTCCACTTGCCAGCGGTGAACAGTGTCGCTAATATTCGTCCCCGCCGTCACCCAAGACGGCAGATGCGTTCTTAGCTCAGTTGGTTAGAGCACCACCTTGACATGGTGGGGGTCGATGGTTCGAGTCCATTAGAACGCACCAAAGTGCGTCCGTAGCTCAGTTGGTTAGAGCACCACCTTGACATGGTGGGGGTCGGTGGTTCGAGTCCACTCGGACGCACCAAACAGTTTTTCGATGCGTTCTTAGCTCAGTTGGTTAGAGCACCACCTTGACATGGTGGGGGTCGATGGTTCGAGTCCATTAGAACGCACCACTCTCTTCTGTATCTCCTTACGTTTCGCTCCTTTAAATCCTTTTGTTTCTTGTGTCGTCGCTTACCACGCTTTTTTCTGCCAGGCGATGCCGAGGCCCGATTACTTGCCAGCCGACGTCGACACTCGCTTTTAAGACAAATACGCATCCGGCTCAGCCGCACCTTTTCCGCGTTTCGCCGCGCGTCAACGGCAAATGACGCCCCGCTGATAAAGTGCGCGCTGTCAGGGTCCCACCAACCTGCATCGTCTCTACGCGGTTGCGGCAACAGGCTTTTCCTTGATCTCGCCCCGCCTGTCTTTATGCTTTTTGATTGGTTTTCGTATACTTAGCGTCTATACTATGGCCGGTGTTTCACTTGAATGGTTTCAGCCAATTGACGTGCCCTTACCTACACTCACAACAGGTTGCGCAACTCGCCCCCGCGGGCCATGGAACATCACCGCACAACTTCCTCTGCACGCTTCATATCTGTCACCTATTCTTAGTTTGTATCGCAGTCCGCTCGCTGAGCATGAATATTTCCCCGGTGCGCCAGGCATCGACCTCAAACCTTTATCATCCATCACAACTTACAGATAACTTGTCATGAAAAAGACCAAGATCGTTTGTACTATCGGCCCTAAAACTGAATCCGAAGAGATGCTGACCAACCTGCTGGAAGCGGGCATGAACGTTATGCGTCTTAACTTTTCCCACGGCGATTACGAAGAACACGGTCGTCGTATCGCCAATATCCGCGCGGTTATGGAGAAAACCGGTCGTCAGGCGGCGATTCTGCTGGATACCAAAGGCCCTGAAATCCGCACCATGAAACTGGAAGGCGGCAATGACGTGTCGCTGAAAGCGGGTCAGACTTTTACCTTCACCACCGATCAGTCAGTGATCGGCAACAGCGAGCGCGTAGCGGTAACCTACGCAGGCTTCGCCGCCGACCTGAAAATCGGCAATACCGTACTGGTTGATGATGGCCTGATCGGTATGGAAGTGACCGAAGTCACCGAAAACAGCGTTGTCTGTAAGGTGCTGAACAACGGCGACCTGGGCGAAAACAAAGGCGTTAACCTGCCGGGCGTTTCCATCCAGCTGCCGGCGCTGGCGGAAAAAGACAAACGCGACCTGATTTTCGGTTGCGAGCAAGGCGTCGACTTCGTTGCCGCTTCCTTTATCCGTAAACGCTCTGACGTGCTGGAAATCCGTGAGCACCTGAAAAAGCACGGCGGCGAACACATTCAGATCATCTCTAAAATCGAGAACCAGGAAGGCCTCAACAACTTTGATGAGATCCTGGACGCCTCTGACGGCATCATGGTCGCCCGCGGCGACCTTGGCGTGGAAATCCCGGTAGAAGAAGTGATTTTCGCGCAGAAGATGATGATCAAGAAATGTAATAAAGCGCGTAAGGTGGTGATTACCGCCACTCAGATGCTGGATTCTATGATCAAAAACCCCCGCCCTACCCGCGCTGAAGCCGGCGACGTGGCGAACGCCATTCTGGACGGCACCGATGCGGTCATGCTCTCTGGCGAAAGCGCCAAAGGGAAATATCCGCTGGAGTCGGTCACCATTATGGCGACCATCTGCGAACGTACCGATCGCGTAATGAAATCCCGCATCGATTCGCTGAACGACAGCCGCAAGCTGCGGATCACCGAAGCGGTATGCCGCGGCGCGGTAGAGACCGCTGAGAAACTGGAAGCGCCGCTGATCGTCGTCGCCACCGAAGGCGGCAAATCGGCGAAGTCCGTACGTAAATATTTCCCGGACGCCACCATTCTGGCTCTGACTACCAATCAAATCACCGCGCGTCAGCTGCTGCTGAGCAAAGGCATTGAAGCGCGCGTCGTGAATGAAATCGCCTCTACCGACGATTTCTACCGTATTGGTAAAGAAATCGCGCTGGAAAGCGGCTATGCGCAAAAAGGCGACGTCGTAGTAATGGTTTCCGGCGCGCTGGTGCCAAGTGGTACGACAAATACCGCATCTGTTCATGTACTGTAAATAATTACAGCCATGATGAAAAAGCGCCTACGGGCGCTTTTTTTTATTTTGCGGTAAACGCAATCGCTAAAAATTCCAATTGAAAATAACGATAAAATCTGCCTTTCACCGA
>NZ_JANION010000221.1:0-21997 GCF_024610815.1 Mixta sp. | reverse complement strand
GCGTAGTAACCAGCGGCTGCATAAAATCCTGATAGCGACAGGCCTTTTCACTGATTTTCGTCAGCGTCGATTCCCATTGAGCGGTCATATCTGGCCGCGCGGCCATTTCCGGCAATGAGTGAATCAGCGCCCTGCCCGCGTCGGTCGCATGAATATAACGCCCTTTCTTGATCAGGAAAGCGCGCCGGAACAGCAGTTCGATAATGCCGGCCCGGGTCGCCTCCGTACCTAAACCATCGGTCGCGCGCAGGATTTTCTTTAGATCTTTATCCTGCACGAAGCGGGCAATACCGGTCATTGCGGATAACAGCGTGGCGTCGGTGAAGGGACGCGGCGGCTGCGTTTGCTTTTCTGCAATTTCGCCTTTCTCGCACAACAGCTCATCGCCCTGCGCCACCACGGGCAGCGGCGTGCCGTCATTCTCCTCATCGCGCTCTTTGCTTCCCAGCAGCGCGCGCCAGCCTGCCTCCGCCAGAAAGCGCGCTTTGGCGACAAACTTGCCGCCAGCGATATCCAGCTCGATAACGCACTTCCGGTAAACCGCGTCAGGACAGAACTGCATCAGATACTGGCGGGCGATCAGGCCGTAAATATTGGCCTCATTGTCCGTCAGGCGCACGGCACTGCTGCGCGCCGTGGGGATAATGGCATGGTGAGCGTCAACTTTTTTATCGTCCCAGCAGCGATTTTTACGTTCGGTATCAAAATCAGCCGGCGTTTTCATTGCCGTCTGATGCGCGCTAATGGCATTCAACACCGCATGGCGCCCGGCAAAATGCTCCTCCGGCAGATAGCGGCTGTCCGAACGCGGATAGGTGATCAACTTGTGGGTCTCATAAAGACGCTGACAGGTATCCAGCACCGTCTGCGCGCTGAGGCCGTAGCGTTTCGCCGCCTCTATCTGCAGGCTGGAGAGCGAAAACGGCAGCGGTGCCGTATCGTTTTCCCGCCGATCCTGATAGTTAGTCACCCGCGCCGGTTTTCCGCCGATGCGCGCCAGCACATGCTCCGCCAGCGGACGATGCAGCAGTCGCCCCTCTTCATCCTGCCAGGGTTCGCAGGCGTCGCTGGGCTGCCAAAGCGCGACGAAACGCTCCTCTTTGGGCGTCACGATATGCGCTTTGACTTCAAAGTAATCTTTGGGAATGAAGTTCTCGATCTCTTCATCGCGCCGCACCACCAGCCCCAGCACCGGCGTCTGCACCCTGCCGACCGACAGTACGCCGTCATAGCCGGCGTTGCGGCCCAGCAGCGTCCATGCGCGGGTCATATTGATGCCGTACAGCCAGTCGGCGCGCGCGCGCGCCAGCGCCGAGACGCACAGAGGAATAAATTCTTTATTCTGGCGCAGGCGACCCACGGCACGTTCCACCGCCTGCGGGTTAAGATCGTTGATTAAACAGCGCTGTACCTTTTCGCGCTTCGCAGGCGGCAGCGCCAGATAGTCCAGCACCTCATCTACCAGCAGCTGCCCTTCCCGATCCGGGTCACCAGCGTGAATAATCTCATCCGCCTGCTCCAGCAGCTTTTTGATCACGTTCAGCTGCTTCGCCACCGAGGGGCGCGGCTGTAATCGCCACTTTTCCGGCACGATAGGCAAGTCGGCCAGCGACCAGCGCGCATAGCGGCTGTCGTAGCTGTCGGGCTGAGCCTGCTCCAGCAGGTGCCCTACGCACCAGGTGACGATGTGATCATTTCCGCAGGCGATATAGCCCTCTCCGCGACGGTGAGGCTTGGGCAGGATATCGGCGATGGCGCGGGCCAGGCTCGGCTTTTCAGCAATAAACAGGCGCATTAACGGGGCAAGGCTCTCTTACGACAAAACATCAATCAAAGGAACGCCGGCCTGCGCCGGCACTAACTCGCTAATCGCGCTGACCAACAGCGACAGGCTTTCCGACAGCGGGTGGAAATCGGCGACGGCCTCAGGGCGCACCGCCAACAGCAGACTGCCAGAGGTTTGCGGATCGTGAAACGCCATCAGCTCGCTTTGCGGAATGGTTTCCAGCACCTCAGGGGAAATTTTACAACCGCATCCTGTGCCGTGGCTGTACTGGGTAAGACGAATCATCTGATTTATGGGGGCTCCTTCATCCAGATCGCTGGCGTATATGTTAACGCGTTACCCCTGGCGTGATAAGCCACCTCTGACGCGACGCAGTTAAAAAGCAGGGCTGGTACCTTACCCTGCCAAAATAAACACGGCGAATCTGTCAGAAATAACTGACAAACGGAGCGGTATCGGGAGGCAATACCGTGGTGGAAGATTTCAGCTGCGGCGTGCCGAGGTAGAGGAAGCCGACAATGGCGTCCTGTTGGCGGCAGTTGAATGCGGCGCGCACCGCCTCATTATCCGTCCAGGCGCCGCTGCGCCAGATGCCGTTAAAGCCCTGCGCGGCAGCGGCCATCTGCATCGCCATCACCGCACACCCCGCCGACAGCAGCTGCTCCCAACGCGGCACTTTCGGGTGATCTTCACAATGCGCCACGACAGTAATGATCATCGGCGCGCGAAACGGCGCCTGCTTCGCTTTTTCGATAGCCTTGTCATCCATGTTGCCATCGCGCGCCGCCTGCTCCAGCAGCTGACTAAAGCGCTCAAGGCCCTGTTTCTCAATAATATGAAAGCGCCAGGGCTGGAGCGTGCCGTGATCCGGCGCGCGCATGCCGGCGCGCAGAATATTATCCAGCGCTTCGCCCGTCGGCGCAGGCTCGGCTAAACGCGATGCGGAGCGGCGATTAACCAGTAAATCCAGTGCTTCCATCTCTTCCTCCTGATAATGATTAGCATTCGTTGCAAACTAACACAGGCTGACGTTTTGTTACAGCCGCGCGCGATTTCCTGCTGACATTTGCCCGGCTGCTCTTTAGGATGTGGATGAAATTCTGGCAGAAAAGCTGCTTTTCTGCGCCCTGTCTGGCGATTATGGAGAAAACATGCGCACCTTGTGGCGAATCATAGCAGGCATCTTTAAGTGGATATGGCGGGTGCTGAACTTTATCCGCGAATGCATTCTTAACCTGTTTCTGATCTTTTTAGTCTTGGTCTGTGTCGGCATCTGGCTACAGGTGAAAAACGCCAGCGCGCCTGTGGAAGTGCCGCGCGGCGCGCTGAAGGTCGATCTTTCCGGCGTGGTGGTGGATAAGCCGTCGGTCAGCAACAAACTGAGCAAAATTGGCCGTCAACTGCTGGGCGCCAGCAGCGACCGGCTGAAGGAAAACTCGCTGTTCGATATCGTGGCGGCTATCCGGCAGGCGAAAAGCGACAGCAAAATTACCGGCATCGTGCTCGATTTGCGCAACTTTGCCGGCGCCGATCAGCCTTCGTTGCAGTATATCGGCAAGGCGCTGCGCGAATTCCGCGACAGCGGCAAACCGATCTATGCCAGCGGCGACAGCTATTCTCAGGCGCAATATTATCTGGCCAGCTACGCCAGCAAGATTTACCTCTCCCCGCAGGGCACGGTCGATCTGCATGGCTTCGCTACCAATACCCTTTACTATAAGAGCCTGCTCGATAAGCTGAAGGTGACGTCGCATGTATTCCGCGTCGGCACCTATAAATCAGCGGTTGAGCCGTTCCTGCGCGATGATATGTCGCCTGCGGCGCGCGATGCCGACAGCCGCTGGGTCGGCGAGCTGTGGCAAAACTACCTGAACGTAGTCGCAGCCAACCGCCAGATTACGGCACAGCAGCTCTTTCCCGGCGCGCAGAGCCTGCTGAGCGGCCTGCAACAAACCGGCGGCGATACCGCGCGCTACGCCAAAGAGAACAAGCTGGTCGATCAGTTGGCGACCCGCGCCGAAACGGAGCAGCTGTTCGCAAAGCAGTTTGGCTGGAACAAGCAGGCTCAGGACTACAACGCCATCAGCATCTACGACTATCCGGTGCAGGATAACAGTTCGCAGAACGGCAACGTGGCGGTGATTCTGGCCACCGGCGCGATTATGGATGGCGAAGAGACGCCGGGCGCGGTAGGCGGCGACACCACGGCGGCGCAGATCCGTCAGGCGCGTCTCGATCCGAACGTTAAAGCGATCGTCTTCCGCGTCAACAGCCCTGGCGGCAGCGTCACCGCTTCCGAGGTGGTGCGTCAGGAACTGGCGGCGGCGCGCGCGGCCGGCAAACCGGTCGTGGTATCGATGGGCGGCATGGCGGCCTCCGGCGGTTACTGGATCTCCACCCCCGCCAACTACATTATCGCCAGCCCGGCTACGCTCACCGGCTCAATCGGCATTTTCGGCGTGATTAATACGGTGGAAAATTCGCTGGATGCGATCGGCGTGCACACCGATGGCGTAGCGACATCGCCGCTGGCCGACGTTGCCAGCACCAAGGCGTTGCCGCCTGAAGTTCAGCAAATGATGCAGCTGAGCATCGAAAACGGCTATCGCAACTTTATCGGCCTGGTCGCGAAAGCGCGTCAGAAAACACCGGAGCAGATCGACCAGATTGCGCAGGGTCACGTCTGGACCGGCAGCGACGCCAAAGGCAACGGGCTGGTCGACGCGCTGGGCGATTTCGACGACGCTGTCGCCAAAGCGGCGGAACTGGCGAAGCTGAAAGAAGTGCAGCTGAACTGGTTTGCGGATGAGCCTGCCCTTATCGATATGGTACTGGGCCAGATGGACGCTTCGGTGCGCGCCGCGTTGCCGAACGCCCTGAAAGCCTGGCTGCCCGCGCCGATGGTCGACGTAGTCAGCGCGATGAAGCAACAGCCGGGCCTGTTTGGTCGTCTTAACGATCCACAAAACCGTTACGCCATCTGCCTGACCTGCGGCGAGGTGCGCTAACCTTTACAGCCCGATCGGCGCCATGCTGGTCGGGCTGCTCTTCCCTGCGCTTTACCGTATACTGCATTTTTTCCGCAAAGCTGAGTCGCTTTTCATGCAAAAAAAATCTATTTACGTTGCCTATACCGGCGGAACGATCGGTATGCAGCGCTCTGCACAAGGCTATATTCCGGTTTCAGGTCACCTGCAGCGGCAGTTAGCGGCGATGCCGGAGTTTCACCGCCCGGAAATGCCTGCCTTTACTATTCATGAGTATCAGCCACTGATCGATTCTTCCGATATGACGCCGCAGGACTGGCAGGCGATTGCGGAAGATATTCGCCAGAACTACGACCTTTATGACGGTTTTGTCATTCTGCACGGCACGGATACGATGGCGTTTACCGCCTCGGCGCTCTCTTTTATGCTGGAAAACCTGGCGAAGCCGGTCATTGTGACAGGGTCACAGATCCCGCTCGCCGAGCTGCGCTCCGACGGTCAGCAAAACCTGCTTAACGCGCTGTTTGTAGCAGCCAACTATCCGGTAAAAGAAGTTTCGCTGTTCTTTAACAATACCCTTTATCGCGGCAACCGCACGACCAAGGCACACGCGGACGGCTTTAACGCTTTCGCCTCGCCTAATCTGCCGCCGTTGCTGGAGGCGGGCATTCATATTCGTCGTCTGAACACGCCGCCTGCACCGCAGGGAGATGGCGATCTGATCGTCCACCCTATTACGCCGCAGCCTATCGGCGTCGTCACCATCTATCCCGGCATCTCTGCGGAAGTGGTGCGCAACTTCCTGCGCCAGCCGGTGAAGGCGCTGATCCTGCGCTCTTACGGCGTTGGCAATGCGCCGCAAAACGCTGAGTTTCTCGCGGAGCTTCAGGCCGCTTCGGAACGCGGCATTGTGGTGGTCAACCTGACGCAGTGCATGTCGGGCAAAGTGAATATGGGCGGCTACGCCACCGGCAACGCGCTGGCGCATGCCGGGGTGATCGGCGGATTCGATATGACCGTTGAGGCGACGCTGACCAAGCTGCATTATCTGCTTAGCCAGCCGCTGAGCTGTGATGAAGTGCGTCGTCTGATGCAGGTTAACCTGCGCGGCGAATTGACCCCTGAAGAACGTTAAGGAGAAGCGCGGATGAAACAGGCGCTGATTTTAATCGACCTGCAAAATGATTTTTGTCCGGGCGGCGCGCTGGCGGTCAACGACGGCGACGCCGTTATCGCCGTGGCTAACCGTCTGGCAGCGGCGTTTCATCAGCGCGGCGAGCCGGTTGTCGCCACGCAGGACTGGCATCCCGCCGATCATGGCAGTTTCGCTTCTGTATCGGGCGAGGCGGTGAATACCGTCGGCGAATTAAACGGACTGCCGCAGATCTGGTGGCCCGATCATGCCGTGCAGGAGAGCCATGGCGCCGATTTTCATCCGGCGCTGCAACGAGAGCTGATTGAGGTGGTGTTTCATAAAGGCGAACAGCGCGATATCGACAGCTACAGCGCCTTTTTCGACAACGGCCACCGGCGCCAGACCGGTCTGGATGCCTGGCTGCGCGCGCGCGGCATTACCCGTCTGGTGATGATGGGGTTGGCGACCGACTACTGTGTCAAATTCAGCGTGCTGGATGCGTTACAGTTGGGCTATGAGGTGGAAGTCATTAGCGAAGGCTGCCGCGGCGTTAATTTGCAGCCGCAGGACAGCGTCGAGGCACTGGCGCAAATGGCCGCAAGCGGCGCCCTTATCCGCTAATAACACATCCCGCCAGCGGGCGGGATGCGTTATACCGCGTCAGGCTTTACCCTTTACTGCAGCGTAATGCGCGTGACATCGTCACCGATGCCGAACTCTTCTTTCAGCTCGCGCTTGGAACGCGTCACCAGCTCGCCGCCCTGCCCGATGCTCATATGCTGCGGCTGATGGTTATGACGCGATTGCCACAGCATTACCAGCTGCATACAGTTCTCTTTTTGCTCATCGGTCAATGCCACCCCGTCCGGCCATTTGCCGGTTTCCACGGCGGTAGCCAGACGCTGATAGATTTCCGGCGTCATCGCCTCGATCATCGCATCAAGTTCTGATTTCATCACTTAACCTTTGGTCTGGTTGCCATCATTATCGCTGAAACTCAGCGATGCCGAGTTCACACAGTAGCGTTCGCCGGTCGGCTGCGGGCCATCGGGAAAGACGTGTCCCAAATGGGAATCGCAGTTGCCGCAGCGAATTTCAATGCGATGCATCCCGTGCGAGTTGTCTTCCAGATAATGAATCGCATCTTCGGTATAAGGCTGATAGAAACTCGGCCAGCCGCAGCCGGAATCATATTTGGTTTCCGACAGGAACAGCGGCGCATTGCACACCAGGCAATGATAAATCCCTTCCGCTTTGTTGTGCAGCAGCGCGCCGCTGAAGGGCGGCTCCGTCCCACGCTGCTGGGTGACATAGAGCTGCATTTCGGTCAGCTGATTATCAGGCGTACGATCGTTCAATTCTTTAGCCATTTTCATCGTCTCTGGCAATGTCATTCTGGAAAAATCGGCTAGTATTCTAACAAGTAGTTAACAAGAACAGGTTAATATTTTGTGCCTGACAAGCTTTGACACGCGCTCAACGTGCAAATTGTGATGCGGATCACTTTTCGTTAAAGCGAGCCCTTTATATTCGGTAATCAGGCCGCAAAATTGATGTAGCAGAATAGTCGCGGAAGCGGTTTCAAACCCAAAAATTCTCCGTAATGGGTTTGACTTGTCGCAATAATTGACACGATTCCGCTTGACGCCTGGTAAGGATTTTGTAATTTTACAGCCAACCTTTTATTCACTAACAAATAGCTGGTGGAATATATGACTATCAAAGTAGGTATTAACGGTTTTGGTCGTATCGGTCGCATCGTTTTCCGTGCTGCGCAGCAGCGTTCAGACATTGAAATCGTTGCCATCAACGACCTGCTGGACGCCGAATACATGGCGTACATGCTGAAGTATGACTCAACGCACGGCCGTTTCGATGGCACCGTTGAAGTACAGGACGGCGCGCTGATCGTTAACGGCAAGAAAATCCGTGTTACCTCAGAAAAAGATCCGGCTAACCTGAAGTGGGACGAAGTCGGCGTTGACGTGGTAGCTGAAGCGACCGGTATCTTCCTGACTGACGAAACCGCACGTAAACACATCACCGCTGGCGCGAAGAAAGTGGTAATGACCGGTCCGTCCAAAGATGACACTCCGATGTTCGTTCGCGGCGCCAACTTTGACAAATATGCCGGCCAGGACATCGTTTCCAACGCGTCCTGCACCACCAACTGCCTGGCGCCGCTGGCGAAAGTCATCAACGACAAATTCGGCATCGTTGAAGGTCTGATGACTACCGTTCACGCCACCACCGCTACCCAGAAAACCGTTGACGGCCCGTCTCACAAAGACTGGCGCGGCGGCCGCGGCGCATCTCAGAACATCATCCCGTCTTCTACTGGCGCAGCTAAAGCCGTAGGTAAAGTTCTGCCGGAACTGAACGGCAAACTGACCGGTATGGCGTTCCGCGTTCCGACCCCGAACGTATCCGTTGTTGACCTGACCGCGCGTCTGGCTAAACCGGCTTCTTACAAAGAAATCTGTGAAGCGATCAAAGCCGCTTCTGAAGGCGACATGAAAGGCGTTCTGGGCTACACCGAAGACGCAGTGGTTTCTACCGATTTCAACGGCGAAACTCTGACTTCCGTGTTCGACGCCAGCGCAGGTATCGCACTGAACGACAACTTCGTGAAACTGGTTTCCTGGTACGACAACGAAACTGGCTACTCACATAAAGTACTGGATCTGGTCGCGCTGGTTGCTTCTAAATAAGCCGCGTTGACAGACTAAACTTTGAGGGCGACTACGGTCGCCCTTTTTTATCGTCTGAATTCAGCAAGGTAATATCATGACCGAAAAACTGTTTTCGCTTCCCGTGGTTAACCAGCTCTCCCCTTACCTCAGCCTGCGACAGATGGGCGAACTGCCGGTGCTGGTGGTGAATCATCCTAAAGTGCGCGCCGCCGTTACTTTACAGGGCGCTCAGCTTATCGCCTGGCAGCCCAACGGCGAGAAGCCGGTAATCTGGCTGAGTGAGAAAAGCGCCTTTGCCAATGGTAAAGCGATTCGCGGCGGCGTGCCGATCTGCTGGCCGTGGTTTGGTCCCGCAGGCGAACCGGCGCACGGCTTCGCGCGCAATCAGCCGTGGACGCTTTCCGCTCATGATGAAAACGACGACTGCGTGCTGCTGACGCTGGAGCTGGCGAGCAATGCGCAGACCAAAGCGCTCTGGCCGCACGATTTCACCCTGTTCGCCCGTTTCCGTCTGGGCGAACGCTGCGAAATTGAACTGGAGGCGCACGGCGATTATCAGGCTACCTGCGCGCTGCACAGCTACTTCTGCGTAGCGGATATTAACGAGGTGGAGGTCAGCGGTCTGGGCCAGCACTTTATCGATAAGGTGAAGGATGGCGAGCCGGGCGATTCCGCGGATGGCAAACAACGCTATGACGGACGCGTCGATCGTATCTACACCCAGCCGGATGATTGCAGCCTGATTCATGATAAAGCGGGCCAGCGCGTGATCGAGGTTTATCATCACCATCACAGCGATGTGGTAACCTGGAATCCGGGCGTGGAGCTTTCCTGCAGCATGGGAGATATGGCGAACGACGGTTATCAAACCATGGTGTGCGTCGAAACCGCGCGCATCAATGCGCCGATGAAGAGCGCCGTTGAGCAACCCGCGCGGCTGGCCACGACGTTCCGGGTGCGGAAAAAACGTTAAAAAAGCCGGGCCTTTGCGCCCGGCTTTCTTTTAGTCCCTCAGACCACGTCCAGCGGCTGCTTGCTTTGCGGGGGCGGAAACAGGCTATCCAGCCGCATCAGCTGTTCATCAGTCAGCGTTATTGTTAACGCCGCCGCATTTTCCCTGACGTGCGTCACGCTGCCCGCTTTCGGGATCGCCATAACGCCAGGCTGACGGATGACCCACGCCAGCATCAGCTGCGCTACGCTGATGTCCTGCTGCTGCGCCACCTCATGCAGCGCCGGATGCATCATTAAATCCCGGCGCAAACGCCCCGCCTGCGCCAGCGGACAATATGCCATTACCGGCAGCTGACGCGCCTGACAGGCTGGCAGCAGCTCAAACTCAATGCCGCGCGAAGCGAGATGATAAAGTACCTGATTGGCCGCGCAAGCCGTACCGCCCGGCGCCTGCCACAGCTCCTGCATATCCTCGGTATCGAAATTAGATACGCCCCAGCGACCAATTTTCCCCTGTTGCTGTAGCTTTTCCATCGCCCGAATGGTCTCTTCCAGCGGGATATTGCCGCGCCAGTGCAGCAGATAGAGATCGAGATAGTCCGTTCTCAACCGCTGCAAACTCCGTTCGCACGCTTCCACCGCGTCAACAACGCCGGCGTTCCACGGATAGAATTTAGAGACCAACCAGACGCGGTCGCGTCTTCCCTGTAGCGCTTCGCCGACTACCCGCTCCGCTCCACCGTCAGCGTACATCTCTGCGGTATCGATCACCGACAGGCCGCACTCAATGCCCGCCTGTAGAGCAGCAATCTCCTGTCGTCGCAGATCCGGGCTTTCGCCCATATACCAGGTTCCCTGGCCTATTGCCGGCAGGGCCATACCATCAGCAATGTTCACTGTTCTGCTCATATTCTCTCCCTGGTGCGCCGCATTAGCCCCGTTAAGGTGCAACGGGGCGCCGTACGCCCGTTGACATGCAGCCGATCAGAAGCTGTAGCTTACTCCGGTCCAGGCGGTAAGCTGAGAATTATTGTCCACCATCGGGCTGTCTTTGATCTCGTCCGCCAGGCGGGTGTAGCGCGCATAGATACCGGCGTTCCAGCGATCAGTCAGGCGATAATTGGCGCTCAGCTCGACGTAAGGGCTCCAGCTGTCGTCAGGCTGATAGCGGCTGATACCGGTGCGTGCTGATTCATGACCGGAAACGCCATAATAGTAACGGTTCTGATTGGAACTGGTCCAGGTGGCGCCGATGCCAGGCGTCAGGCTGAAATCGCCGAAGTCGAAACGGTAAAGATAGGTCAGATCCCAGACGATGCCATCGCTTTTGCCCAGCACGTCGCCTAACAGGTTAGTGCGCACAATCCCCCAGTCGGCGATATGGCGATACTCTACCCCGCCCATCAACGTCATACGGCGTTTGTCCAGGCCTTTCATATTGCCCAGATCGTTATCGCCCGGATCGTACTCCTGCGCTGAACCGGCCAGCGTCAGGGAGAGCTGGTCTTGCTGATCTTTCCACAGGTAGTAGCCGCCCTGTAAGGTGCGCAGCCAGAAATCGTCGCCCTCATAGTTGATGACCGGCACCGGCAGATAACGATCCTGACCACCTTTATAAGGACTTTGCGCGTAAATCACCGAGGCGCCCAGCGTAAGCGGATGGGCATCATCAGCCTGAGCCAAACCACAAATCGGCAGAAGCAGAGCAAGGATGCTAATTTTGAATTGGTTCACAATTTATTTCTTCCATAAATATAACAATCAGAGAGGTAGTTTAACGCTATTGCGCGACAGGTTTAAATCTTTATACATTTTGACGTATCTGGAACCACACGCCACGCCGCGCCGCAAAAGAAATGCAGGCGCTTATTTACAAAAACGCTACAGGCCGCGCCCCGCAAGGGCACCCGTTATTACCTGAACGACTTTCCTGTTGAAATTAAATAGCATTAAAGAAATTTCCTGAAATGCCATCTACAGTTAAAAGTAGGCTAAATGATTCGTTCGAGCAGAGTAACCATCAAATCTGTGTACCCCGATAAAAATACGTCAGGTTGGCATAAGGGTTGCTGTACTCCCAAGAGAATACCTTCCGGAAGCTGATAAACCTTTTATAACGCTTCCATTACCTGTGCTAAAAACGAAAGGACGGGCATCGCTATGAATATATTCGATCACTATCGTCAGCGTTATGAAGCTGCCAAGGACGAAGAGTTCACACTGCAGGAATTCCTGACCACCTGTAAGCAGGATCGCAGTGCATACGCCAACGCGGCAGAAAGACTATTGATGGCTATCGGTGAGCCAGTCATGGTCGATACTGCCCAGGAGCCTCGCCTTTCCCGCCTGTTCTCAAACCGTGTTATCGCACGTTATCCGGCGTTCGAAGAGTTTTATGGGATGGAGGAAGCCATTGAGCAGATTGTTTCCTATCTGAAGCATGCCGCTCAGGGCCTGGAAGAGAAAAAACAGATCCTGTATCTGTTAGGTCCGGTCGGGGGCGGTAAATCATCGCTGGCCGAACGGTTAAAATCACTGATGCAGCGCGTTCCCATCTATGTGCTGAGCGCCGACGGCGAACGCAGCCCGGTAAACGACCATCCGCTCTGCCTGTTTAATCCGCAGGAAGACGCCAATATTCTGGAGAAAGAGTACGGCGTGCCGCGCCGCTACTTGGGCACCATCATGTCGCCATGGGCGGCCAAACGCCTGCACGAGTTCGGTGGCGACATTACCCGCTTCAAGGTAGTAAAAGTCTGGCCTTCTATTCTGGAACAGCTGGCTATCGCCAAAACGGAGCCTGGCGACGAAAATAACCAGGATATCTCCGCGCTGGTAGGCAAAGTCGATATCCGTAAGCTGGAAAACCACGCCCAGAACGATCCCGACGCCTATGGCTATTCGGGCGCGCTCTGCCGCGCCAACCAGGGCATCATGGAATTTGTCGAGATGTTCAAGGCCCCGATCAAAGTGCTGCATCCGCTGCTGACCGCCACGCAGGAAGGCAACTACAACGGTACCGAAGGTATCTCCGCCCTGCCGTTTAACGGCATTATCCTCGCGCACTCGAACGAATCGGAGTGGGTGCAGTTCCGCAACAATAAGAACAACGAGGCGTTTCTCGACCGCGTCTATATCGTTAAGGTGCCTTACTGCCTGCGCGTCTCGGAAGAGATCAAGATTTACGAGAAGCTGCTTAACCACAGCGAGCTGACCCACGCGCCCTGCGCGCCCGGTACGCTGGAAACGCTGGCGCGCTTCTCTATCCTGTCGCGCATGAAAGAGCCGGAAAACTCCAGCATCTATTCCAAGATGCGTGTCTATGACGGCGAAAGCCTGAAAGATACCGATCCAAAAGCGAAGTCGTATCAGGAGTATCGCGACTATGCTGGCGTGGATGAAGGGATGAACGGGCTTTCGACGCGTTTCGCCTTTAAGATCCTGTCGCGCGTGTTTAACTTCGACCACACCGAGGTGGCCGCGAACCCGGTTCATCTGTTCTATGTGTTGGAGCAGCAGATTGAGCGCGAACAGTTCCCGCAGGAGCTGGCGGAGAAATATCTGGAGTTCCTCAAAGGCTATCTGATCCCTAAATACGCCGAGTTTATCGGCAAAGAGATCCAGACTGCCTATCTGGAATCCTATTCCGAATATGGACAGAACATTTTCGACCGCTACGTTACCTACGCGGACTTCTGGATTCAGGATCAGGAGTATCGCGATCCCGATACCGGTCAGCTGTTCGACCGTGAGGCGCTGAACGCCGAGCTGGAGAAGATCGAAAAACCGGCGGGCATCAGCAATCCGAAGGATTTCCGCAACGAAATCGTCAACTTCGTGCTGCGCGCGCGTGCGCAGAATAACGGGCGAAATCCCAACTGGACCAGCTATGAGAAGCTGCGCACGGTTATAGAGAAGAAAATGTTCTCGAATACTGAGGAGCTGCTGCCGGTTATCTCGTTTAACGCGAAAACGTCAACCGACGAACAGAAAAAACATGATGATTTTGTCGACCGTATGATGGAGAAAGGCTATACCCGCAAGCAGGTGCGTCTGCTGTGCGAATGGTATTTGCGCGTGCGCAAATCGAGTTAAGTCATGTAAGCACATAAACGCGTAACGGAAGCGAAAGTAAAGAGGTCGGGCGTTGCGCCCGACTTTGCTTGTAACGTTGTTTGGGGGAGCTATGGCCTATTTCATCGATCGGCGACTCAACGGCAAAAACAAAAGCGCGGTCAATCGTCAGCGCTTTTTGCGCCGCTATAAGTCGCAAATCAAACAGTCGATCTCCGAGGCCATTAATAAACGTTCGGTGACCGACGTTGAGAGTGGTGAGTCTGTTTCTATTCCGGTAGACGATATCAACGAACCCATTTTTCATCAGGGACGCGGCGGCACGCGCCATCGCGTTCATCCTGGTAACGATCACTTTGTGCAAAACGATCGCATCGAGCGTCCTCAGGGAGGCGGCGGAGGCGGCGGCAGTGGTCAGGGCAACGCCAGCCAGGATGGCGAAGGTCAGGACGACTTTGTCTTTAATATCTCAAAAGATGAATATCTCGACCTGCTGTTCGAAGATCTGGCGCTGCCGCACCTGCGCAAAACGCAGCAGCGGCAGATGAACGAGTATAAAACGCACCGCGCCGGTTTCACCTCTAATGGCGTGCCGGCCAATATCAGCGTGGTGCGCTCTTTACAGAACTCGCTGGCGCGACGTACCGCCATGACCGCGGGCAAACGACGTATGCTGCACGAGCTGGAGGCGTCGCTGGAAACGGTAGAGAAAGCGGAGCCGGCGCAGCTGCTGGAAGAAGAGCGGCTGCGTAAAGAGATTGCCGAACTGCGCGCGCGCATTGAGCGCGTGCCTTTTATCGATACCTTCGATCTGCGTTATAAAAACTTTGAAAAACGGCCTGAGCCGTCCAGCCAGGCGGTGATGTTCTGCCTGATGGACGTTTCAGGCTCGATGGATCAGGCCACCAAGGATATGGCGAAACGCTTTTATATTCTGCTCTATCTCTTCCTGAGCCGGACTTACAAAAACGTTGAGGTGGTCTATATCCGTCACCATACTCAGGCGAAAGAGGTGGATGAACAGGAGTTTTTCTATTCACAGGAGACCGGCGGCACCATCGTTTCCAGCGCGCTGAAGCTGATGGATGAGGTGGTGAAAGAGCGTTACGACCCGACGCAGTGGAACATCTATGCCGCACAGGCGTCTGATGGCGATAACTGGGCGGACGATTCGCCGCTGTGCCACGAAATCCTGGCGAAGAATATTCTGCCAGTGGTGCGCTACTACAGCTACATTGAAATCACCCGGCGCGCCCATCAAACCCTGTGGCGTGAATATGAACATTTGCAGGCGTCGTTTGATAACTTCGCCATTCAGCATATTCGTGAACCGGAAGATATTTACCCGGTATTCCGCGAGCTGTTTCACAAACAGGCGACAGAGAGCTAGCTGTCCTGGAACTCGTTGCCTGACTGGCGCTGTCCTGAGAGAGAACGGACGACGTTGCATCTTCAGCGGAAAACCGCCGCAGCGCTTTCCACTCTCGCCGCATTCGTAAAAGGCGGAACGCGAGCAACAAAAAAGCCGGTCGTTGACCGGCTTTTTACTCTCTGTCGCATCCTTTCATCATCTTATCCTGTTTAACCGTCAGGCCGCTGCGCCCTTAGGCTGTGATGCGAGGTGGCCTGCCCACAGGCTGGCGACCCATTTAACCCCTTTCGGCGTAAAGCGCGCCTGTGAAAAGGCATGCTGATTTTCGCCTACCCCGGAGCGCAGAGTGAAACGTCCGGCGTTGAGATGCTGCTGATGCGGCGTTAAGGTGCCGCTCATACGGTACATGATATTTCGTTCCAGCAGGAACTGACGAAAATCGGGCTCTTTCACCTTCAGCATTTTGCATACCTGACGGAAGCCCATTGATTCCTCTTCAACCGTGACGTAACGGTCGAAGAATTCCGCCTTGGGGGCGAAAAGCGCCAGCTGCTGCTCTGCTTTCTGGCGCTGCTCGAACTGCTCAGCCCAGGCGCGCGCCGCTTCGGCCGGATTGGTGAAATCGGGCAGATGCGCCACTTTTTCCCGCTCCTGCCAGCGATCGAGCGCTTCCGCCGTAAAGGCCGGCGACAGGCGCGCGACGGCCAGCACCGAATCGCGTTTGTTAAGACGATACTCCTGTCGCACCGTTCCGTCGGCTTCATAATCCCATGCCGTCAGCGGCTGCGACAGCCGTTGCGCGGTTTCCAGACTTTTAATCAGACGTTTCACTTCGCCATGGGTATTGCCGGTCATCTCAGCGATTTCACGGCTACTCATTGTGACGGATTGATGAAGAGCGTTCAGGCTCTCAGTTGAAATCATCATAGCTTCACCATTTACTTGCAAATAGCAACAGCCCCGTGAGGGAGTACAAATAGTATACTGATTACTGTGTGGATATCCAGTATTTTTTTTAATCAACGCAGATTTGCGAGGCGTTACAAGGAAAATGAAAAACTTTTTTGTCCGCTTATGACAAGCTATTGATAAAGCATTATCTTTTGAAAACGGCTATAGTAGAGCCACACCTGCATCGCCCCCTGTTATCCTGTATCGCGAGGAGAGTCCGCCTTGAATGCCAGCACCATTTACAGTCTTTTCATTATTGGTTCCGTGCTGGTGGCTTCAAGCATCCTGCTCAGCGCTTTCTCTTCTCGCTTAGGCATTCCCATTCTGGTGATCTTTCTGGCGCTCGGCATGTTGACCGGCGTGGACGGCATCGGCGGCATCGCCTTTGATAATTATCCGCTGGCCTATATGGTCTCTAACCTGGCGCTGGCGGTGATCCTGCTGGATGGCGGCATGCGCACCCGCGCCAGTTCGCTGCGCGTGGCGCTGGGCCCGGCGCTGTCGTTGGCGACGGTCGGCGTGATGATCACCGCAGGGCTGACCGGCGTGGCCGCCGCCTGGCTGTTTCAACTTGATATGATGCAGGGTTTTCTGATCGGCGCGATTATCGGCTCGACCGACGCCGCCGCGGTGTTTTCACTGCTGGGCGACAAAGGGCTGAACGAGCGCGTCAGCTCGACGCTGGAGATCGAATCGGGCAGCAACGATCCGATGGCGGTGTTTCTGACCATTACGCTGATTGAGATGATTCAACAGGGCGAAACCGGGCTAAGCTGGATGTTCGTAGTTCATCTGATTCAACAGTTCGGCCTGGGCATCGTGCTGGGCCTGGGCGGCGGCTGGGCTATTCAGCAGCTGATCAACCGTATTTCGCTGGCAAATGGCCTCTATCCTCTGCTGGCGGTCAGCGGCGGCATTCTGGTCTTCGCCCTGACTACCGTACTGGAAGGCAGCGGCATTCTCGCCGTCTACCTGTGCGGCTTCCTGTTAGGCAATCGCCCGATCCGCAACCGCCACGGCATTTTACAGACTTTCGACGGCATGGCCTGGCTGAGTCAGATCGGCATGTTCCTGGTGCTCGGCCTGCTGGTGACGCCTTCCGATCTCTGGCATATCGCCGTGCCGGCGATGCTGCTTTCGCTGTGGCTGATCCTCTTTGCCCGTCCGGTTTCAGTATTTGTCGGCCTGCTGCCTTTCCGTAGTTTCACGCTGCGTGAGCGCGTCTTTATCAGCTGGGTCGGCCTGCGCGGCGCGGTGCCGATTATTCTGGCAGTCTTCCCGATGATGGCCGGGCTGGAAAACGCCTCGCTATTTTTTAACATCGCCTTTTTCGTGGTGCTGGTCTCGCTGATGTTGCAGGGCACCTCGCTCGGTTTCGCCGCGAAAAAGGCGAAGGTTATCGTCCCGCCTACCGCCTCGCCCATTAGCCGCGCCGGGCTTGATATCCATCCTGAAAACCCATGGGAACAGTTTGTGTACCAGCTGAGCGCGGATAAATGGTGCGTCGGCGCCGCGCTGCGCGATTTGCAGATGCCGCGTGAAACCCGTATCGCCGCGCTGTTCCGCAACAATGTGCTGATGCACCCTACCGGCAATACGCGTTTGCGCGAAGGCGACGTGCTGTGCGTTATCGGCCGCGAACGCGATCTGCCCGCGCTCGGCAGGCTGTTCAGCCAGTCGCCGCCGGTGGCGCTCGATCAGCGCTTCTTTGGCGACTTTATTCTCGACGCCGACGCGCGGTTGCGCGACGTGGCGCAGATTTATGGTCTGGAGTTGAATGAAGATACCAACGATCAACAGTCGCTGGGGCAGCTGATTCTGGGCATGCTGGGCGGCGCGCCGGTTGTCGGCGATCAGGTGGAATGGAATGCGCTGATCTGGACCGTAGCGGAGAAAGAGGATAATCAGGTGATCAAAATTGGCGTGCGCGTGCCGGAAGAGAAGGAATAATCCTGGGCGCAGCGCCTCGAAATTCCCGCCAGAACGACTACGCTTAAAGTTCACGTCTTTCCTGGAGGGAAATAACCCATGGGTCATGTAGTCAAAATTGGTCGCTACGAGATTATTGATGCAGATCTGAATGCTGAAACGGCTGATACCATCAGTATTCCCTGTCAAACCAATCCCGGTCTTAGCTACCAGCTTGACGGCTGGGATGAAGAGACCAGCGTTCCCGCGTGGATTGACGGCAAGCCGGTAGATCTTGAGATCGGGCATTACGATAAGCAGCAGGATCGCTGGATTTTAAAAAAACCCGCCTGAGCGACAGCGTCGATTCTGTCCGCGCTCAACTAACGGGTGGGTTAAAGGGGCAGTCGCCAGGCTGCTCCTGATTTTTGAGTTTCCGCTTTCCTTTTTCTTTACTTCTCTCTACCCTGTGCAGCTCAAAAAAATACAGGATGTTAACTTCCTTAATGCAAAAATTTACCCTTTTATTGTTGAGTCTGGTGCTGCTGGCGCCGCTGGGCATCGATCTCTATTTGCCGACGCTGCCTGATATTGCCGTGGGATTATCGACGCCTGTCGCTATCGTGCAGACTACCATTCCCATCTTCCTGCTGGTGATGGGGCTGGGGCAAATCATCGCCGGACCGCTGGTCGATAACTTTGGCCGTAAGCCAATCGCGATGATTGGCCTGCTGCTCTATATCTGCGGCAGCGCGCTGGCCGCCTGCGCGCTGAACTGGCCGATGTTTCTGCTGGCGCGCGTGGTGCAGGGCTGCGCCGTCTGCTGCACCGCGGTCGTCGCCTTCAGCGGCGTGCGCGATCGGCTGGCGGGCGATGAAGCGGCGCAGGCCTACGGCTTTCTGAACGGCGCGCTGAATATCGTCCCGGCGCTGGCGCCGATGCTGGGCGGCTTTCTGGCGGAAGCGTTCGGCTGGCGAGCGCCCTTCTGGTTCCTGGTCTGCTACGCGCTGTTTATCAGCCTGCTGATCGGCCTGCTGCTGCCGGAAACGCGTCCGGCGAATACGCGCAAGGTTAAAGGTCTGCCGCTGCGTCAATACGGCGCCATTTTGCGAGAGCCGCGCTTTCTGGCTTTCGCCTTCGCCAATGCAGGCGCGCTGGGTATGGTGTTGACCTATGTCTCGCTGGCGCCGCATGTGCTGATGACCGAAGGCCGCCTGAGCGCTCTGCAATTTTCCATCGCCTTCGGCGCTAACGGTTTCTGGATTATGCTGGTCAGCGTGCTGGTGAATAAGATGATCCGTAAGGTGGGCCGCCCGCTCTGTCTGGCGATCGGCACGCTGGCGATGCTGTTGGGCGCCGCGCTGCTGTTCGCTGGCGAGATGCTGTTTCCTGCGCATCTGCAGACGCACTGGGCGCTCTATATGTTGCCGGTGGCGATCTCTGTTGCCGGGCTCGCCTTTACCGTCGGACCGGCCACCAGCTATGCGCTGGAGCCTTATCAGCAGCAGGCTGGCGTCGCTTCCGCGCTGGCGGGATTTATTCAGATGGCGGGCGGATCGTCCGCCAGTCTGTTGATGATGGCGCTGCCGCTGGCGGAAAAAGATGCGCTGGCGCTGATGATGCTGGCGGGCGCAGCGCTCACGTTTCTGGCGTGGCGCTGCAGTAAAAAGATGCGCGGCTCGCTCACCGCGCTGTAACGCTTATTGCACGTCAACCGGCACCCGCGGCGCGAGCGCGCACATCAGCTCATAGCCAACGGTGCCGGCGCTGCTGGCCACCTCGTCAATTTTGATCTGATCGCCCCACAGTTCGACCTTCGATCCAATGCCCGCCTGCGGACAGGGCGTCAAATCGACCATCAGCATATCCATCGATACCGCGCCCAGCGTATGCGTACGCACGCCGTCCACCATCACCGGCGTGCCGGTAGGCGCATGGCGCGGATAACCATCGGCGTAGCCGCAGGCGACGACGCCAATGCGCTGCTCCGCCTGAGCATGATATCGATAGCCGTAACCGACGCCCGAGCCCGCCTTCAGCGGCTGAATGCCGATAATATCGCTGGTCAAGGTCATCGCCGGTTTCAGGCCGGTGCCGGCGATATCCTGCCACTGACCGCTTGGCGACGCGCCGTACAGCACAATGCCGGGGCGCACCCAGTCAAAGTGCGCTTCGGGATGCCAGAGCGTCGCCGCCGAATTGGATAACGAGCGCGGGCAGTTCAGTCCTTCTGCCGCCCGTTCGACCTGCTTCATTGGCTCGACAATGCCCTCTTCTCTTTCCGCCTCGGCGAAGTGGGTCATGAGCGTCATTTCGCCGACATTGTCCAGCGCGCGCAGCTTCCGCCATACGTTATGCACCTGCTCCGGCAGAAAACCCAGCCGGTTCATACCGGTGTTCACCTTCACGTAGATATCCAGCGGCGCGCTCAGCTGCGCCTCGGCGATCGCCTTAATCTGCCAGTTGCTGTGAACGCTGGTGGTCAGACGATAGCGATCCAGCAGTTCCAGCTCATCGCGGTGAAAAAAGCCTTCCAGCAGCAGGATCGGTTTTTTCCAGCCGCGCTCGCGCAGCAGAATCGCTTCTTCAAGGTTCAGCAGGGCAAACCCATCGGTATCGGCAAGATGTTGCCAGATACGATCGATGCCGTGGCCGTAGCCGTTAGCTTTTACAACGGACCAGACGCGGGAATGGGGCGCGGCCTGGCGAACAATCGCCAGGTTTTGCCGCAACGCAGCGCTATGTATGGTTGCGACAATTGGACGTGACATAACCTCTCCTTGTAACTCGTTAACGTGTAACGTTAGCGTTATGCAGCTGCTGGTGGGTTACCGGCGAAAAACCGGGCAGATAACGCAGTACCGACAGGTCATCTGCGGCGATAGCCGGCTTTTTGCCAGAGATAATATCAGAAAGCAGCTGACCTGAACCGCACGCCATCGTCCAACCGAGTGTCCCGTGACCGGTATTCAAGTAAAGATTCTTCAGCGGCGTGGCGCCGACGATCGGCGTGCCGTCCGGCGTCATCGGGCGCAAGCCGGTCCAGAAGCTGGCCTGCTCGATATGGCCGCCGTTGGGATAGAGATCGCGCACCACCATCTCCAGCGTTTCGCGCCGCGCCGGCAGCAGCCGGGTATTGAAGCCGACGATTTCCGCCATGCCCCCCACGCGGATGCGCTGGTCGAAACGGGTAATGGCGACCTTATAGGTTTCATCCAGCACGGTAGAGACCGGCGCGCCCGCCTCATCGCGCAGAGGAATGGTCAGCGAGTAGCCTTTCAGCGGATAGACCGGAATTGACACGATATCTTTCAACAGCGCGGTGGACCAGGAACCAAAAGCGACCACATAGCTGTCCGCCGTCAACACTTCATTGCCGCACTTCACGCCTGCGATACGATTGCCCTCGCGCAGCAGCCGATCGACGGCGGTATTGAAGCGGAAAGTGACGCCCGCCTGCGCAGCCATCTCCGCCAGCCGCTGAGTAAACAGCTGGCAGTCGCCGGTTTCATCGTTCGGCAAGCGCAGCCCGCCGGTCAGCTTATGACAGGTCGCCGCCAGCGCTGGCTCTACGCGGGAGAGCTGCTGCGCCTCCAGCAGCTCGTAGGGCACGCCCGCCTCTTTCAGTACGGCGATATCCTTACTGGCGCTTTCATACTGTTGCGCGGTGCGGAACAGCTGCAGCGTGCCGCCCTGTCGTCCTTCATAACCGATGCCGGTCTGCTCGCGCAGCGCTTTGATGCAGTCACGGCTGTACTCCGCAATACGCACCATACGGCTTTTGTTTTCCTGGTAGTGACGGATATCGCAGTTGCGCAGCATCTGCCACATCCACTCCAGCTGGAAGCGGCTGCCGTCAAGACGGATCGCCAGCGGCGCATGGCGCTGAAACATCCACTTCATGGCCTTCAGCGGCACGCCCGGCGCCGCCCAGGGCGCCGCGTAACCCGGCGAGATCTGCCCGGCGTTGGCGGCGCTGGTTTCCTGCGCCGGCCCAGGCTGACGATCGACGACCGTGACTTCATGGCCTGCCTGCGCCAGATACCATGCGCTGGCGACGCCCACTACTCCACTTCCCAGAATGACAACTCGCATAACTCCCCCGCGGCAAACCATTAAGAACAATATACTGAAGAC